>PXAP01000193.1 GCA_003567115.1 Bacteroidota bacterium | reverse complement strand
TTTTGCTGCCGGGCTTCAAAAAACCGGGCAACTGCAAAGGCAAACCCGCTCCTGAAAATATAATATCCGCCTTTTCCGAAATTGATGTACGCACAAGGTCTGAAAAGTTTGACATAGCAACCATAATGTTTACTCCTATGACCCCCTTTGTCTTCTCCTTTGCTTTTCTTATTTCTGTTTTTAAACCTTCAATGTTGGCTTCCAGGAAATCAAGGGCAGGGTTGCGATGGACATAGCTTAACCCTGCAGATGAAATAACTCCTACACCGCCCTGGTTAGCTACCGCCACAGCCAGTCCTGAAAGCGAAATACCTACTCCCATACCACCCTGGATAATCGGAACTGGTATTGTTAATCCTCCTATTTTCAATTCTTTCATTATTAAAATACTCCTTCTTTATTTACATTAAGTACAAAAATAGGCAATCTAATTGACAATATGCAATATCTGTTGAATTATAAAATGTTAAAAAATATTATTTTGTAAATAATCATACTTAATTCCCTGACTGAATTAGTAAAAAATTCGCTTAAATCGGACTATCCACCCCGGGAATAGGTGGCTTTAAGCCCTATTTTTGCCGGGTACTGCGAATTTTTTAGCGCACATGCCTTTTGGGCAAAGCCCCGCCAGGACATGACCGCGTCCCGGGACGCGGATTTTAAGATCAATTAAAACGGGGGTTCTTAAGATAAACCAAAATAATTTCTGTATCCCGGAAATTTATTTTACATCCCACTTATCCTGAAAAAATTGGCATGATATTTTCTTTTTGTAAGTACTACCGGTAATTATTCCATGATCCGGTACAGACAAATGAACATGAATTTTCCATCTTGATGAAATCGCAAAAAGATTTTCAGAAAGTATGGAAAATAGACGAAAAGTCAAATTTTTTCATACAGATAATTAAAAATAGTTACGAAAATGAGAATAATTATTATAAGCGATATTTCAGACGAATCGGAGAGTATCATACCCTGGGGACTGAATCTGGGTAAACACACCGAAACGGAAGTTGACATTCTTCATATTATTGATCCTCGTGAATATCAGGGGGTTGAAAGTCCGTTTGGAGATTCACAGAGCATAACACCCGGTGAAAAGCTGTCTCATCAGGAGATACTGAACAGAGAAAAAACAAGGGCGGGCATTGAACTCGATAAGCTTTTGAGCAAGGAAGCATCACGTTTGAACTACCCTTTGAAAATAAACACGATCATTGAAACGGAAGAGCTGGAAAAAAAATTAAAGACACTATTCACAGAACAGCCCGAATCACTGCTGGTTTCGGGCATGAACACTGAAAGCACTGTCTTCAGAGACCTTGATGAATTTATGTCCATTATCGGTAAATTGAATAACCCGGCGTTTATCATTCCACCCGGAACAGACTTTCATAAACCCGAAAAAGTTTTTCTTCTGACTGATTTTTCACATGATACAATTATGGGTATTAAAAATGTGTTCAAATGGCTGAAACCTTTCGGCTCCCTGGTAAATGCATGTGAGGTTACAAAAAAAATGAACCAGTATATTGAGTTGGAATTATTTAGTAAAAGATGGGAAAAAAAGGTAAAAGAATATGCTGATTCCTCGATTGTGCTAAAAACCAATCGCCTAAAGGGTGATGATTATAATGAAACAATAATAAACTATGTCGGCCGCAATGAATTTGAGTGGGTAGTAATCCCCAGGCGCAGGAAAGAGTCATCCAAAAAAATATTCTCCGTAAATATTACCAAAAAACTTACAGAATCTCTGAACAAGCCGATAATGTTATACTAGCCGGGTCACCATCCGGGTATATGCACGCTGATATCAACTTTGAGCAAAACCCGGCTTACGAAAAAGCAGGGCTGTTTTTTACTGTGTTTTCCTGTGATTTTGCCCGGAATGATTTTTGCTTATCTTAATGATAAATTCAAATATGGTAGTTATGAATGAAAAAGAAGAAATGATCGAAACCCAGTTAAAGGGTCGCGATATTTACGATGAAAGGGTACTTCAGGCCATGCGTGTAGTTGACCGGAAGATTTTTGTCCCTGGAGATATGAAAGATATGGCTTATGATGACACTCCCCTCCCTATAGGAGGAAAACAGACCATTAGCCAACCATATATTGTTGCCTATATGGCACAGACTATGGATCTGCACCCCGGAGACAGATTACTGGAGGTGGGTAGTGGATGTGGCTATAATGCCGCAATACTTTCACGACTGGTTTCTCATGTATACAGCATTGAGATTATTGAATGGCTGGCAGAAAAAGCAAAAGAAAACCTTACAAAAGCCGGTATACCCAATGTAAGCGTTCGCTTCGGCGATGGTTTCCGGGGATGGCCGGAAGAATCTCCTTTCGACAAAATCATGCTGACTGCTGCCACGCCAGGCATACCGGAATCGCTGAAAGACCAGCTCAAGACCGGGGGGAAAATCCTGGCACCGGTTACTGATACCCATCAGAAACTCATGCTGATTGAAAAAAAAGGGGAAGATGATTTTACACAACATGACCTTATTCATGTTCGGTTTGTTCCTATGACCAAATAGACGGGATAATACAGCCAGAAACAAATTTAATATGTAGATAAAATTCCCCAGTTTAGTACTACCTTTTAGATATGCTTACTGTAAGCAAGACCGGCAACAAACTATCACCCTGCATTCTGTAGCATCATTACGCAATTTTCAAAAAATCATCAGTTAACCCGGTTTCACCCTGATGTTATCGCAAATGCCTGCCAGCCCGCACTTTATAATTTTTTCACGATCTACAATCGTTTTTTGGCATAAATTTTTCAATTCTTTCCATTAATCCACAATGTTACTTTGTAACACAAAATAGAAGATATAAACATGAGGTTCCATGGAACCAGAAAAACTGAATATGATTTAGCTGCAAAACATAATTAATTGAATATTAACTTGATTCACCTGTTTTATTCGGATTATTCCCTCATGTTATTTCATAACACAAATATGCGTGTACAGACAAAATCAGGGATCCATGGATTTGAAAAGTAAGTTTACCGCAGTGTAAATTAATTTGATAAATAATTTGATAAATATAATTTGTAAAAAAGAATAAGATATTAACCGCAAAATGAAATCATGGGAATTTTTGAGGTTTTAATGATAGTTGTGGTGGCTGTCATATTTGGTATTCTTTTCTCATATATTTTTAATTATGCCGGCCCGTGGGGCAAATTATGGACTTTTATCCTGATCCTTGTTCTCGCAGGTTTGGCTGCTGCCGGATGGATTGAACCTGTAGGACCTGTTTACCTGGACATTGCATGGCTGCCGGTTTTATTTGTTATTTTTATTTTTGCTCTCTTTTTGGCTGCTGCCACTCCTCCGGCTCATCGGGAGAAAAATAAAACCGCAACGGAAAAACCCGCAGAAGACCGGGAATATGTTCCGCAAATAGCCCTGAGTATTTTTTTCTGGTCGTTTCTTGTTTTAATGTTGTTTATTGTTGTATGGGGCATTCTCAGGTAGATGATGGTTTGGCAGACTGATCTGTTATAATGCAGAATCCGGTTATTTTGCTTTGCAATAATATCTGTTGGTGGTTACCGGAGCAATTACTTTCAAATTAATTTTTAAAACCTTTCAATTATGTTTAAAATACTGGATATTACAAAAGAGAACCTGATCGCTTTCCGGGTAAAAGGAAAAGTTGAGAAATCTGATTATGACAAACTAAAACCTTTGCTGGAAAAGACCCGGCGCGAACATGACACATGTAAGATGTATGTGGAGATTGAAAGCATTGAAGCAGTTGAGCCCGGTGCTCTCTGGGAAGATTTTAAAGTTTATTTCAAGCACATTAAATATTTTGAAAAAGTTGCAATTGTAGGCGAAAGTGATATGATCGATAAACTGGCCAAACTGGCAGGGCCTTTTATTTCAGGCGAAGTTAAATATTTCAATACTGAAGAGTCTCTTTCAGCGAGGGACTGGGTTATGGAATAGGTTGAGACTTTTACAAAATTTAAAAAGAACCATATAATGTAATACATAAACCATTTGATGTTTTGCATTATCCATGTAAATACCTTATTTTATAACCAAATTCTGAATCATGTATACCTTTCTGATTATTCTTATAGTTGCAGCATCCGCCCTGTTAATTATATGATGGTATAGCAGCAGAGGCACTTCAGCAGCTTGAAGAGGCGCTTCAGGAGATGGGCCGGCTACATGAGCCGGAAAATTAATAAGTTAACAACAACAAAGATTAAATATGAGTATCACAAAAGTCATATGTATAACTTTAAAATTTCAAAACCATGTCAAAAAATAAAATCATAGAAATGCTTGGAGACAAAGCAGATTATCTCCTGAACCATGAAAGCAAAACAGTAGGAAAAGATCAACTGCATTTACCCGGACCGGATTTCATTGAAAGGGTTGTTTATAATTCAAACAGGAACCCCAAAGTTCTTCGCAATTTAAAACAGTTTTTCAGCCACGGACGGCTTGCAAATACGGGATACTTATCAATATTGCCTGTAGATCAAGGCATTGAACATTCAGCAGGAGCCTCTTTTGCACCAAATCCAATTTATTTTGATCCGGAAAATATTGTAAAGCTTGCTCTTGAAGGAGGAGCAAATGCCGTAGCATCAACCTTTGGTGTTCTTGCCTCAGTATCACGCAAATACGCTCATCGCATACCTTTTATCGTTAAACTGAACCATAATGAGTTACTGACCTATCCCAACAAATATGACCAGATCATGTTCGGATCGGTTGAAGAAGCATGGAATCTGGGAGCTGCTGCTGTTGGTGCCACCATATATTTCGGATCACAGGAGTCTTCC
Source organism: Bacteroidota bacterium (assembly GCA_003567115.1). Classification (GTDB taxonomy): domain Bacteria; phylum Bacteroidota; class Bacteroidia; order Bacteroidales; family PUMT01; genus PXAP01. Next base: position 3,766 of record PXAP01000193.1, on the reverse strand, counting down.
CGGCAGATTATTGAGGTGGCCGAAGCTTTCGAACTGGCTCATCAATTAGGTATGGTTACAATCCTTTGGTGTTATACCCGCAACAACGCTTTTAAGGTTGAAGGCAAGGATTATCATACAGCTGCTGATCTTACCGCTCAGGCCAATCACCTTGGTGTGACAATACAGGCTGATATTATCAAGCAGAAAATGCCGGACCTGAATGGCGGGTACAAAGCCGTCAATTTTGGTAAAACCCATGAGAAAGTATACAGTGAATTAACCAGTGACCATCCCATTGATCTTTGCCGTTACCAGGTAGTTAATTGCTATATGGGGCGTGCCGGTCTCATCAACTCGGGAGGAGCTTCTTCCGGTGCTTCCGATCTTGCCGATGCTGTTATAACTGCAGTTATCAACAAAAGAGCAGGGGGAATGGGGTTGATTTCCGGAAGAAAAGCATTCCAGAGGCCCATGGACGAAGGCGCAAAATTACTTCAGGCGATTCAGGATGTTTATCTGGCCAATGAGATAGGCCCTGCCTGATCAGTATACATAATATCATTGAAAAAGGATTTATTGAAAAAGGATTCATTGAAAAAAAGATTCATTGAAAAAAAGATTCATTGAATCCCGGAAAGCTAATACCGGTCATGATGGAGAAAATATAATGGATATCTGATAATGGTCATTATTTTCTAACAGGCTACTTTTTAAAGGCCGGGAATACTTGCAAGGCGTGGGCATCCTATGTGCAATCACCTGAAACAGATGCGCAGTATTCTGATGGCAGCCCCCATAAAACAGAGGCCGGAGGAAAAAATTCCGCCGGCCTCTGTTTTATTATGTTTAATTATGTGGAATTTTTTCACATCTGTTCATAAAATATACAATAAATTCAGGTGCCGATAAGACCGGGAGATTAACCATATTTGTCAAACAGCCTGTATTTGTTAGTTTTCGGATATAAATTCCTTTTTTTTCAGTAGTTATAGCAGAAGATAATTTTTGGAACGGATATGGAAGAGCTATTCGATTAGAAAGTATTATTGTTGAATAAAAAATTCATAATTATGACACCTACAGCTGAAGAACTTAAAAAACAAGACATTGTAGACCAGTTAACCTGGGATGACAGTGTAGATGCAAATGATATCAGTGTTATAGTACGTGATGGGGTTGCAGAGCTGAACGGCACTGTCCCTACCTATGCATCAAAGCTTGAAGCAGAAAGAAATGCCTACCTTGTATCAGGTATTAATGACGTGGTAAATAACCTTGCGGTTGAATTCCCGACTACTGAAACGATACCCACTGATCTTGAAATAACCACTAATATCGAGAATAAGCTTAAATGGAACAGCCAGATCAATTCTGCCGGTATCCGGGTGGAAACAACAAACGGCATTGTTACCTTATCTGGTATGGTTGATTCGTTTTGGGAAAAAACACATGCTGAAGATATGGCTCTTTATACCCATGGAGTAATTGACGTTATTAATGATTTAACAGTCACACCCGTTAAATCGGTAGTTGATATTGATATAGAAAATGATATCAGAAACGCCTACCGGCGAAGCGGATTAATTGATGAGGAAAAAATCAACGTAGAGGTAAACGGAGGAATTGCAAAATTAAGTGGCATCGCACCTAATTATCTTATAAAAACCCGTGCCTACAATATTGCAAGGTATACTGCCGGAGTTATAGATGTAATCGACAATATTACGATAGTTTGATTTTCGGGTTATCCTTACCAGGCAAATAAACAGATCCGGGAACTTCATAAATATATGCATGCCAATAATTGCTTGTTGCAAATATGGATTACCCGGAATTACCCATTGGTTAAGCAAAATCAGGTTTTTTTCAACTCCCCCGGTTCAGTGCCATTAATTGCATTTAAGCCGGGGGTTTATCCAAAAAAATCAACTTTTATGAATCCAGCTGATGATGAAAATATAAAACAGGACATTTTTGACCAGTTAACCTGGGATGACAGTATAGATGCAAGTGATATCAATGTTTCAGTACTCAATGGTGTTGCATCACTAGAAGGTACCGTACCCAGTTATTCTGCGAAAATGGCCGCAGAAGGATATGCTTATGATACATCAGAGATAACCGACGTGGAAAATAACCTTATAGTAGATTTCCCCACTGCTGAACCTATGCCAAGTGATCTTGAAATAACCACCAGTATTGAGAATAAGTTTGAATGGCACAGCAAGATTAACGCTGCCGGTATCCGGGTGGAAACAATAAATGGTAATGTTACCCTTTCCGGTGTGGTGGAATCATATTGGGAAAAAGTCCTTGCTGAAAATCTGGCTCTTGATACCTACGGGGTTGCTGACATTGCCAATGAATTGACTGTTGTTCCCGTAAAATCGTTCGTTGATGACGGTATAGAAAATGATATCAGAAGCGCCTACAGGCGAAGCGGATTAATTGATGAGAAAAAAATCACCGTAGAGGTAAACGGAGGAATTGTAAGATTAAGAGGTATCGCGGCCAACAATCTTGTAAAAAGCCGGGCTTACGATATTGCTGTGTATACTGCCGGCGTTAAGGACATAATAGATGAAATAACAGTAGTCTGATTGGTTGTGGCCGTACGGTATAATTATCACCTGCCTTGCTCAGATAAGTTTTTAGCCAGTTTATATGCATTTACAAAGCTTGAAATGGTGGCAATGCCTTGGTAAGCAATGTCATATGCTGTTCCATGATCAACAGAAGTCCGGACTATGGGTAATCCAAGGGTAATATTTACAGCCGCTTCAAAATCCAGAAGCTTGACAGGTATATGGCCCTGGTCATGATACATACAAACCACTGCATCATAATTTCCTTTAATGGCCTGGTAAAATACCGTATCAGCGGGCACCGGACCGTTAACCTTTATACCCTCCTTTTTGACCGCTTCTACAGCAGGCAAAATTTCCAAAGTATCCTCAAACCCAAAAGCATTGTTTTCGCCGGCATGGGGATTAAGTCCTGCAACGGCAATCCTCCCTTTTTTTTGTAATTTATTTAATGCTGAATATGTTAACCGTATAACATCAATGATCCGTTCCTTTTTTACAAAATTTATTGCTTCCAGATATGAAACATGGGTTGAAACATGGGATACAATAAGTCTTTTGGATACCAGCATCATTGCATAACCGGAGGTTTTGCACAGCGAGGCCATATATCCGGTATGCCCCGAAAAATCAGGGACAGTTTTTCGTATGGCTTCCTTATTCACTGGAAGGGTAACAAGTGCATCAATCAATTGATCCATTGCCAGGCGAGTTCCGGTCTCCACATATTTTAAAGATGCATACCCTGTTTTCGCGGAAACCTGCCCTACAGAAATATTCTCTTCACGCAGAATATCAAGGTCTAAAATATTGAGAACCCCATCCCTGAAATCGCTTAGCTCTTTTATTCTGTTTAAAGGTATTTCCAAATGCATTTGATTATTGCAGAATTGTAAAACCGAATAATCTCCAATTGCAATAAAATCATCATCTATTTTTTTCTTTTTATAAGCCCGGAGAAGAATTTCCGGCCCGACTCCATTTGCATCACCTATTGATATTCCTATCATTTATCTGAATTTAAGATATTTAATAATTTTTAGAATTATATCCTTTTCACCATATCCTCCCGGCTTGGACAATAAATGAATTTTACCTGATTTGCATGTAACAACAGACATTGATACGCCGGAAAGAATTTCACTTATGGGCTCAATACTCTGACAGCGTGTTTCATGCATACTACACATTAAGGTATC
>PXAP01000322.1 GCA_003567115.1 Bacteroidota bacterium | reverse complement strand
TTCTGTGATAACCAGGCCAAATTATGGGATTCAGTGATAATTTATCTGTGTTCGGCAATATCCGGACAAAGGGAAGGAGGCGCTTCGAAATAATAAAAAAGATCGTGTTCAGGCCATTGTTCTAAACTGTTCAATGCAGTCTGTACTTCACGGGTAATTTCCCGTGAAAGGGTGGTCCCCCTGTAAGTGCTTGAATTAAAGATGACAGCCCAGTTTAATCCATTGTTCTGACGCATCACCAGAGCGGATGTTCCTGCAAATGTTCCTGTACGCCACCAGTTTCCCCTCCTGTCAGATCCCGTCCATCCTATCATATGTCCCCCTGAAAGTCTGGTATCTGTCATCATTTCAATGCTCTCTGATGAGAGAATATCCGGTACTCCCGGACGGCCATCAATAGCAGCGATCAGTTTTAAAAGTTCTGCAGGTGAAGCAATCCATCCTCCCGCAGCTCCGAGAGTTTCGATATCATTCCCTCCGTATGATAAAGGAACAAATTCATTTATATCATAAATTGACTTGACCTCAGAGGCATTGGATTGTTCGTAGTATTTTACCTCGTTATCAAAACGCTGATGCTCAAGGTTGCCTCCTATTCGCATATCCTGTATACCCAAAGGATGAAGTATTGTTTGTTGCACATATGCCTCATATTCCATATCTGTGATATGCTCAATTATTTCACCGAGAATGGCATATCCCAGGTTTGAATAACTGGTTCTGGATCCCGGATTAAAATGCAATCGTTTCTTCAGGGCAAATCGTATAATGTCGGAAACCTGAACCGGTGAATCCACCTTCATCTGCCTTGCTATGTGATGGGGCATGAACATATGATCCCCAAATCGCCTGTTCCATCCGGCTGAATGGTTGAGCAAATGGCGCACTGTAATTCTTTCGGCGCGTGAATCCGAATAATCCAGGTATATGGGATGGTTCAGAATCCCTTCCCGCCCGAAAACCTTATCGTCCAGATCAAGCAGACCCAATTCCTGCATTTTCATAATTGTAGTTGCGGTAATTAGTTTCGATATGCTTGCAATCCTGAACATGTGTTTTGGTTCTACCCTCACTTTAGCTTCTGCATCGGCATACCCGGCACCTTTTGCAAAAACCAGCCTGGCATCCTTTGCCACTGCAAAGGATGCTCCTTTCATGTCAAACCTGTTCAGAAGAAACTCTATACCCGATTCCAGATACTCAAAATTATCTGAATCAGACAGTTCATTTTTCAGATTATATGTAAATGGATGAGTTTGCTTTGAACGCAATACCGTTTCTGCAGAATTGCTCCCTGATGAACTTATGGCTACATCCCAGAAATAAAAGGAGATCAACAATATAACCTTTATAAATAAACCTCTGGTATATAACTTATTCATAAGAAAAATTTTGTTTTATCAACTTGCAAAATACACTGGTATAAAATAAATTAAACGATGTTGCCTGGATTGGTTTTAAAAATCCGCAGACAATTTCCCAAACAATTTATTCACAAACAGGCATTTATTGGTGCCTGATATGTTTATGTCAGACCGGATTCGATATATCCCAAAAATATATATGCTTTTAGCATGACCCGGCATATGATGTTGTTCTTATTGAATATTTAATCAAAACCGCCTCAAATCTACAAAAAACAAAATAACCAGAAAATTATATAATGAAATACTTTGACAAAACCAGTTATTGATTTGGTAAATTTCCAAAAATAAAGGATAAAAGATCAAAAACTGGCCCTATTGCTATTAAAAATCCGGTTATAAAGAAAATAATTGATGCCTGGTATGTTTATGTCAGACCGGATTCGATATATCCCAAAAATATATATGCTTTTTGCATGATCCGGCATACACTATAGAAATTATTTAACCGGACCTTCGTGGATTTTGATATTTATTATAAATTCATTATATTCGTACTTATGTAAGCGTTTTTATTAAATATTAACTAATATTTTGATAATCAGCTTAATAACAGTTATAATCTTAGTGCTAACCATTAAATATTATTAATTATGAGTAAAGTATCAGTAAGTGCATTTTTAGGATTTCTCGCCGGTGCAGCTGCAGGAACAGCAGTTGGGCTTATGTTTGCACCGGAGAAAGGGACTGAGACAAGAAAAAAAATAAAAGATCAGGCTCAGAGAGTAAGCGATGATATGAAAGAGAATCTTGCGCATAAAATTGAAGATCTGCATAAATTTGTTTCCGGTTTTGCCACTGAAACCAGAGAAAAGATAAGCGATCTTGAACAAAAGACAAAAAAAGAAATACAGAATGTAAAAGAGAAAGCAACAAAATAATTTATAATGGCAAAACAACCCTTTTCAAAAAATGTTGCTGAAATAATTACGATTGCACGGTCTTATGTTAACGCAAGAATCGAATTATGGAAACTGACCCTGCTGGAAAAAGTGTCACTGGCAGGGGCATTTTTCATAAGTTCTGTTATCATAGTACTGATAATTGCGTTTTGTTTGTTGTTTATTTCACTGGCTTTTGCAATCTGGTACGGGCAAAGAACCGGGGATTTTTTTACAGGATTCCTTATTTTAGCGGGTTTTTATCTGATTTTAGGCTTAGTATTCATAATAAGCCGGAAGCAAGTTATAACCGGACCTGTTGTAAAATCCCTGTCTAATATACTTTATAAGGATGAAGATGAAAAACCGGCAAATGATGATGAAAAAGAGAAAGAGTAAATATCGTTCGATTCAGGAGATAAAACTTGCCAGGGAAAGGCTAAAGTACGAAAGTATGTTACAGCAGGAAAAAATGAAGAATAGCTCCAGGCGACTTTTTTCAAGCTTCACCTATTCATTGAGGAATCTTAGTTTTAATATACGCAACCGCCTGGTTACCTATTCTTTCATTCGTTCATTATATAAAACCAATATTCTCTTCGATTTTATGAGAAATTTTGTCAGGGGGTTCAGGCGATCCGGATAAGAACCCCAAAATATCCGCAATACAGTCCCAATCATCTGTTTTGTTTCCGGTCAAAAAAATATTCCAAGACTGACCAAAATCTGCCGGCTTCGTGAATCAAATTCCATCTCTTGCCCTCCCAGGGTAATACCGCTTCCGAGTTTGGTTAGATTTCCTTCATATTTAAGGTCAATGGCAAGGAAATCAAACAGATCAAGTCCGGCACCAACCTGGTAACCAAATGTAGCAGAATTGAATTGTTCTTCAAGTCCAAATTCATCCAGTTCGGATTTTGCAGATAGCATTATTGTTCCAACAGGTCCGATTCCCAGACGGACCGGGCCAAAGCGTCTGCCTATCAGTACCGGGAAATCCAGTTTGGTGTAATTTTGTTCAAGTATACGGACAGCTTCAGTATTTTCTGTCAGATCTTCAACCCTTACTTCACTTTCGGTTGATGTGAGAAGTAATTCAGGTTGCAGGAATAGTCCAAAAAAAGATACCTGAGCCATCACCCCTCCATGAAATCCGATAGTTGCATCATCTAGTGTTGTTAATTTTAACTCGTTGTTGTCTATTTCTATTTCTAATTCTGTAGCATCAAAATATGACATATTTATGCCGCCTCTTAATCCGAAACGAACTTGGGAACTGGCACTTGATACGAGTAATACGGCTAATACAATTAATACTGCAAATCTTTTCATACGTACAAATCAAATTAATAAAATTGTCTTAATTAAAAAATGTATTTTAATAAGGTGAAGATAAAAAAAAAATCATAATATACCATATTGCGTTTTTTCATGAATAAAAGTAATGCCATATAATAAACTGATTAATAATAAAAAAATCGCAATAATCCGGTTTACCAGGGGTTCCCCCTCATTTTTTAAGCCCGGTTTTTTTCAGAACGTTCAGTCTTTTAAGTAAAGGAGGATGAGAATAGTAAATAAATACATAAACAGGATGTGGCCGCAGATTACTCAGGTTTTTTACTGAAAGCTTCTTGAGGGCATTTGCCAGATCCTCTGCTGAATGGTGCTCTGCAGCAAAACGGTCTGCCGAATACTCATTTTTTCTTGATAACCAGTTATTTGCAAGTCCAAATATTGCCGATACCGGTGAATAAAGTATCCCGAAGGCGATGAGTCCCATATGAAATGAAGGCTCTTTGGCACCAAGAGCCTGAGAAAGTGCCGGATTTGCAACCAATATTGAGAGAATGTAAAGGGTGATGGCAGTGGTTATAAATGAAATTATCATTCCCGAGAAAATATGCTTCTTTTTGTAATGGCCTATTTCATGAGCAAGTACACCAACAATCTCCTTAACCGACAAATCATCAATGAGTGTATCAAAAAGCACAATTCGTTTTTTTCTGCCAAAGCCTGAAAAATAAGCATTGGCTTTTGAACTACGCTTTGAGCCGTCAATTACAAACACATCATTCAGCCGGAAACCTGTACGCTTGCTTAGTGAAGATATTTCATCTCGCAATTCACCATCTTTAAGAGGTGTTTGCTTATTGAACAGCGGAACTATCAGAGTTGAGTAAAACAGGTTCATAAAAACCATAAATCCCGTTATTAACGCAAGTGCATATATCCAGAACCAGTCCGTTGCCTGGTAATAGAACCAGATTATCAGCGCTAAAAGCCCTCCTCCTATGACAATAGTGAGCATCCAGCCCTTAAGCTTGTCAGTAATAAAAATACGTGGAGTCGATGTGTTGAAGCCAAATTTCTCTTCGATAACAAAAACACTATACCAGTCAAAGGGTGTGTGTAAAATATCAGAACCAAACATTATTATTCCAAAAAATATAAGTGCAATCATTACAGGATTTGAAGAAAGGCCACGGGCAAATTCATCTATTATGGCAAAACCTCCCAGAAACAGCATTGCCAGAATAATAACCAGGCTAAATGCTCCGCTCACAAGTGAAAATCTGTGCTTTACTTTTTCATATTCAATTGATTTGCGGTATCTGTCTTCATCGTAGATATCTTTTAGCTCATCGGGAAGCTCCGGTGATCTTCTCGTTGAATTCAGATATTCCAGATATACTTCCATAAAAAAGGAAGCAAGCAAAAGGCCAATTATAATATAAAACAACATAATAAACTTATTTTCAGGTTTTTAATTTTTCTCTTCCAGTTGCCGGTCAAGTTCACCGGCTTTATCCAGTCTCTCTTTCAAAATGTCAATATAACCTGCTGTTACAGGGTGTCTGCGTTTCTGGTAAGCAATTCTTGCCAGTTTAAGAGCATTTATGTAAGCTCCTCTCATCTCATCAATAAAGGCAAGATTGTGGTATGCTGCAGCAACAATATTTTTATTTCTTCTTTCCAGAAGGTCGTTATATATTTTTTCTGCATTTTCGAACTGATCATTTTTCAATAAATATGAGGCCTTTCTTAAATTACGGCTTCCCCGCGCAAAGTAATATCGTTCAGCGATGGTCCAGTAAGGAGCAATTCTTCTGGCCTGGCTCAAAGCGGTGTAATAAGCTGCTTCCATCAATGCTTCTTTTGCTGATGGCAGATAATCAGGTATTCCTGTTGGATAATATGATGCTTCCTGCCATAACAATGTATCCTGCCAGATATTTTCATCAGCGGGCCTCCCTTCGTATTTTTCATAAATACGCCACATGGCAGTTACATCAACAATTACCTCGCCAAGGTAATACCTCTCTGTTCTGCTTCCTGCAGGTCTTATTGTATCAGAGTGCTGAAAGTAAACTGACTCAAGGGAGATGATTCCGTCGGCACTAAATGAATCACAAATATGGACAACAAAATCCGGTTCCAGCAGTTCGGGAGAAATATCCGGATCCAGGGTTGGAATTTCAAGAAGCATATATTCATCAATGTGTTCAATACCAGGTGATTCATTCAAAATGGCAGCCAGTGAAAAAATTATTTCGGTTGTTACCTGATTGAAAATCTCTTTTAAATTATCCGGCATTATGGTATCTCCTGATTCAGTTTCTGCCGTTTCATCGACTATGGTCCGGTTTATAAGTACAACACTGCTTATAGCAGGTGTTACCGGATCAGGGGCGGGTTCAAGCACATGAATATCAATAGTTGCTACCGATACACAGGAAGTAAGGAGCAGGGAAGCCAGAAATAATAATAATGTATCACCCATATATGAAAAATATTATACTGTTTAAAAAGTTATTCAAAATGTTGTAAAGAATTATGTATTTTTCGGGTTTTAAATGATATGATTTTAATGTTTGATATTTATGCATAACAGACTGCTGATCAAAAATACGACATTATATGATAATATTCAGGATGCAGCAGGTTATGATATTCTTGTTGCCAACGGTAAAATAGTAAGTATAGTACCCACAGGAGGGATATCCGAACCGGTTTCGGTGATTGATGCATCAGGATTGATTGCTATTCCCGGTCTCATAGACATCCACATTCATGGTGCGGGAGGAGCTGACAGCCTGGAAGGAACCAAAGAATCTCTTACAACAATTTCACGTACCCTGGCAAAACTCGGAACCACTGCTTTTCTGAGCGCTATGGTAGTAAGACCCGGAGAGAAAAACCGTCATTTGCAGGCAGCAGGTGAATTTAAAGGAAAAATTTCCGGGGGTGCCGAACTGACAGGTGTTTATATTGAGGGGCCTTTTATAAATACTGAAAAAAGAGGAGGCATCATTCCGGAATGTATTGCCGGTCCTTCTTTGGCAGTACTTGAAAAAATTCTGGAGGAAGCAGGTGATGCCCTCAGGATAATGTGCGTTGCTCCGGAAATTCCGGGTAATGACAAAATTATACATCGACTGAAGGAGATGGATATAACGGTAGCATTTGGCCATTCAGATGCCGGTTATGAAGAAACAAAATCAGGATTCGATATGGGCATCAGTCACATAACTCATCTTTTTAATGCCATGCGGCCCCTTCATCACAGGAGACCGGGCCCTCTTGCAGCGATATTTGAAAACGGAGATATCACTGTTGAATTGATTGGAGATTCACACCATGTCCATCCCAGTCTGGTCAGTATGGCATGGAAACTTGCCGGTAATCGCAATATAATATCCATTACCGATGGTATAAGCGGAATGGGACTTCCTGAGGGAACATATACCTACAATAAAAAACAATATATGTCAAAAGATGGCCTGGCAAGGTATCCTGACGGTACCTTAATAGGCTCCACAATGAGCCTCTGCAATATTGCCAGGAACTTTATGACTTTCGCCGGTGTTGGTCTTAAGGAAGCAATTGATACTGTAACTATCAATCCTGCCCGCATACTCGGAATTGACAGCATAAAGGGGAGCCTTGAATCCGGAAAAGAGGCTGATATTGTACTTATTGATCGTTTATTTAATGTTCAATATACTATTATCGACGGAAAAACTGTATATAAAAATCACAACTGATAAATTAAATACATATGCATTTCACCTGGTTTGACACCATTATTCTCATAGTATATCTTACAGGCATAACCTGGTTTGGAATAAAAATAGCGGGAAAACAGGTATCTTCCAAAGATTATTTCCTTGGAGGAAGAAAAATCCCATGGTGGGCTGTCTGTTTTGCCATAGTTGCTACAGAGACAAGCACACTGACATTTATAAGCATCCCCGGATTGGCATATCTTACAAATATGAATTTTCTGCAGCTTACACTGGGATATTTTATTGGAAGAGCAATTGTGGCATGGGTAATTCTCCCTTCGTATTTCAAAGGAGAGCTGGGTACTGCCTATACTTTTTTGGCTAACCGTTTCGGGAATCCTATGAAAAACCTGGCATCCGGCATATTCATGATGACCAGGCTGGCAGCTGACGGTGTAAGATTGTTTGCCACTGCAATTCCGCTTGCGCTTATACTGCAGGGAACTTTTATTGCCGCAAATCTGTCGACATACTGGATATATATAGGATCCATATCTATTATAGCAGTTGTATCATTAAGTTACACCTATTTTGGCGGATTAAGGGCGGTAGTCTGGATGGATGTGGTCCAGCTGATAATCTATTTTACAGGGGTCATAGCAGCTATTATTATAGTGAGCGGTGATTTGAGCGGGGGATTGACTGGCGGTATTGCCAGAGCTTCGGAAGCGGGCAAACTTGAAGTATTCAATTTCTCCTTTGAAGGCGGTCTTAAAGGCTTCTTTTCTACGCCTTACACCTTTATAGCCAGTGTTATTGGAGGCGCTTTTTTGTCTATGGCATCACATGGTATAGACCAGCTTATAATTCAACGCCTTCTGGCGGCCGGATCTCTGGCAGCCAGTAGAAAAGCACTTGTTACCACCGGAGGGATCATAATAGTTCAGTTTGCACTCTTTCTTTTCCTGGGCAGTCTGTTGTTTGTTTTCTATGGCGGAGCCGATATACCCTCTGATGAAATTTTTCCCAGATTTATAATTGAAGAGATGCCTTCCGGATTATCAGGACTGATTATTGCAGCCCTGTTTGCCGCGGCAATGTCTACGCTTTCCAGTTCTATCACCGCCCTGGGCTCGGCTACCATGTATGATTATGTAATGCCCTATTACAAAAAATTAACTCCGGTAAATGAAGTTGCAATCTCAAGACTGATAACTCTCATCTGGTGCCTGCTTTTGGTAGCTTCGGCCATTTTATTCATGCAAAGTTCACAGGTGGTTGTTGAACTGGCATTATCAATAGCATCGTTTACATACGGGGGATTGCTCGGAACCTTTTTTCTGGGGGTGTTTTTTAAAAGACCGCAGATTAAACACGCCATTCCTGCTTTTCTTTTGGGAATTCTTATAATGATTTATGTTATTCTGTTCACTTCAATTGCCTGGACCTGGTACACACTGATAGGTGCGGCTGTAACTGTTATCACGGGACTTGTGTTAACCCGGATATGGGGTGATCCCAATTAAAGTCTGCAAGTTAAATAAACGTGGAGGTAGCAGTAAAATATACTCCTTATGTATTCATTCCACCGCAAACACTGATAACCTGCCCGGTAATATATGATGACAGATCAGAAGCAAGGAAAAGAGTAAGGTTTGCAACATCTTCGGGTGTACCTTCCCTTTTTAGCGGTATTCTCTCAACCCATTTTTCCCTGATATCTTCAGGAAGAGCAGATGTCATTTCTGTCATAATAAAGCCCGGAGCTATGGCATTACATCGTACGTTCCTGGAGCCAAGTTCTTTGGCAACAGATTTTGTAAAACCCAGAATACCGGCCTTGGATGCAGAGTAATTTGACTGCCCGGCGTTTCCGCTAACCCCCACTACTGAACTCATGTTGATTATTGAACCTGAACGCTGCTTAAGCATATATTTCTGAACAGCTTTGGTAAAATTAAACACTGATTTAAGATTTACATTTATGACTGCATCCCATTGTTCCTCTGTCATTCTCATTAAAAGGGTATCCTTTGTTATTCCGGCATTATTGACAAGAATATCAATTGTTCCGAACTCCTTTTTTATTTCCTCTGCCGTTTTTTCAGTTTCATCAAATTTTGCAGCATTGGAGGCATATCCCTTTACCCTGACTCCCTGACCTGATATCTCGCTTTCAAGCGATTTTGACTGATCATCATATGTAAGATCGGTAAAAGCTACAGATGCACCATGATTTGCCAGGGTTATAGCTATTGTGCGTCCAATTCCACGGTTTCCACCGGTAACAAGAGCATTTTTTCCTTCGAGTATCTTCATTGCATATAATAATTTAATTAGTATAGCAAATAAAACAAAGAATTTTATAAATATCAAAACATTTAAATCTTTGATATAATTGAATTAAAACCTACTAAACCGAAGATAATTATCCATATAAAAAACCATATAAAAAGAGCTTTAGAAAGCCTGTTGTCAAAACAACTGGTTTACCTGTATAATGTATTAAAATTGCTTAAAAAGCTTTAAAATTGCTTTTAATGGTTTTTAAAAAGAAGTGCTTTATTTATCTTTTTGACGATTGAGGGGCCTTCGTAAATAAAGCCGGTATAAACCTGTATCAGCGATGCACCCGCATCAAGTTTTTCCAGGGCATCATCAGGATCCATTATGCCACCTACTCCGATTACCGGTATTTTACCACCACTCTTTTTTACCAGATAACGTATAACCTCTGTAGAACGGTTTTTTAAGGGAAGTCCGCTTAATCCACCATTTCCGATTTCATTGACTTTCTCTTCCGGTGTAATCAGATTTTTACGTAAAATTGTGGTATTTGTAGCAACAAAACCTGCAATACCGGTCTTAAATGCAATCTTAACAAGTTCATCCAGCTGGTCTGTACTCAGATCCGGCGAAATCTTGAGCAGCAAAGGCTTCCGTACAGATTTGGCTGCCGCATGTTTTTTTAACGTATCCAGTATCTCAATCAGTATATCAGCATCCTGCAGAGCAGTTATATCTCCTACATTCGGACAGCTAACATTGACTACAAAATAGTCTACTACTTCATATAATACTTCAAAACAATATAAATAATCATCTATTGATTTGTTAATTGGAGTTGATGTATTTTTACCGATATTTCCGCCAATAATCACTTCAGGTCTGTTATTTCTCAGATTTTTGGCAACCTGTACAGCACCATGATTATTAATTCCCATTCTATTTATAAGAGCTTTGTCTTTAGGTAGTCTGAATGACCGAGGTCGGGGATTTCCGGGTTGATTGACCGGTGTTACGGTTCCTATTTCGATAAAGGAAAAACCAAAGGATGAAAGCTCGTTGTAATATCTGGCATTCTTATCAAATCCGGCAGCCAGACCGACAGGATTTTTAAATTTTAGTCCGAAAATATTTTTTTCCAGTGAATTGTCAGAAAATACAAAATTTAACTCAATCAGCTTTTTTACCCCGGGAATCCATCCTGAGATACGAAGCATAAAAACGATAAAATGATGCACTGATTCCGGATCAAAAAGAAATAAAATTGGGCGTATAAAACACTTATACAACATTTTTGAGGTAAATATAGTCTTTTTGGTTATTCGGGTGAATATTCAATAAAACTTTTGTCGGAATAAAAAATAACAATTTTCTCCACAAATCGTTCTTTATTGACATTTGTAACTCCTGATCCATCCATGACATCACTTTTGTAACGATCTGATTCTACTTTGTCTTTTACATCTGTATCGTATGCGTCATAATCATTGTCAGCATCTTTGTTTTTATCAGGTATATCTTCTTCTACACCTGTATCGGATACTTTTTTTCCACCTGTCCGGGAATTTTCACTGAAATCTTCAGAAAACAACTCTCTCTGGATATTCTCATTTTTAAACATCTTACCTTTACCCAGGATAAGCCATTCAGCATTGACAGAAGGGTAATTCAACAGAATTTTCCTTATAAAATCAAAGCCCGGCTTGTTTCTTCCAGATAAAATATGGGAAATACTTGATGGTTGAACTCCAATGATTTCAGCAAACCTGGCATAGGTTAACTGTTCCTGATTTAAGAATTTAAGCAAACGATCTTTCATAGTTAATTATCTTTAATGGAAACACCCTGACTATACAAATGTAATGAAACAATTAATAACATATGTAATTATATGTTGTTCACATGTGTAATTTTAACTGAGTGACTGTTTATGATAGTCATTATTCGGTGTTATAACTGCAAAATTCTGTTATACAATACTATAGGTTAATAAGTAAAAAGAATTGTAATTTATGTCATTGATATATAATTCATTATAATAATAATTAATAAGTTGAATTATTATCTCAATAAATCTACATAAAAGACTGGTTATTATTTTATTAAAGCTTTCACAACCGGTGTTTTTATCATTGTTGTAAAAAATATGGTTCTAAATTTAAATAATTACTTTATATTATTTTTATAAATAATTGATTGGATGAACATAAACAATATATAATTAAAAACAGTAAATGCCTTTCTTTAATATTTTTTATAATTACATATGTAATTTACCGGAAACAGAACCAGTAATATTTTTAATTCGCAGATATGGTGAAATTTTATTCAGAAATTCTTAATTTCATCTTTTTAAATTTTACATATCTATGGTCGGATGGAACGCTTTGATTTTAACCGTGGGAATGAGTTTAAGCTTTTGCTCATAAATTGTTTCATCTCCTGATAATCAGATTTTGTAGCATTAATGTCAAAAAACAGCATGTAATGGAAAAATTCAACTTTTCTGATGTTGAGCACACTTTTTTCAAAAAGAGCAATAGCAATAATATTACTACAATAATTCCTTATATTACTGTTGATAACTTTCCCAAACTGGGTTTATTAACAGCTTTGAGGTTTATCGAGTGGGTTTCTGAGAATCCAAAAGGAGTAATCAGCCTTCCTACAGGGAAAACCCCTGAATATTTTATTAGATGGACCAGAAACATTTTTGATAACTGGGAAGATAGCGAAATACGGAAAGTGAGAAAAATCTACGGATTAAACATAAAAAAAAGGCCTGATTTCAGTAAACTGCAGTTTATACAGATCGATGAGTTTTATCCCATTCGATCAACCCAGCATAATAGTTTCTATCACTATGTAAATGAATTTTATATTAAAGGATTCGGTCTGAATCCCGATAAAGCGCAACTTATTAATTCCGACACCATTCCCCTGCCGGAGGGAAAACATTTTTCTGATGTCTTCCCTGACAACAATGTTGATCTTTCCCTCCGGTACAGGGAGGCAAAAAATTCCTTTGAACTGCTTCAGCAGAAGTCAATTTTTGCTATAGATGACTGGTGTACAGATTATGAAAAAGCCATACAGGAAAAAGGGGGAATAGGATTCTTTTTAGGTGGAATAGGTCCTGACGGACATATTGCATTCAATGTACGCGGTTCCGATCATCATTCCACAACAAGGCTTACTGCCACCAACTTTGAAACCCAGGCAGTTGCTGCAGGTGATTTGGGAGGTATTGAAATATCAAGGAACCGGCTGGTTATAACTATTGGACTGCAAACAATTACCTATAACCCCGATGCGGTTGCCGTTATTTTTGCGGCAGGTGAGGCTAAAGCCCATGTAGTTAAAGATGCTCTTGAAAAAGAGAGATCAAATATATATCCCGCAACTGCACTGCATAAACTTAAAAAAAGCCGCTTTTACCTTACCACGGGAGCAGCCTCCATGCTGGAAGACAGTGTGGATCTTTTTTACAGATCGGGTGAATGGACGCATGAAAAAACTGAAAAGGCGGTTATAGATCTTTGTAGCCGACTTGGAAGATATGGGCACCATCTTAAAATAGAAGATTTAAAAAAAGACAAATATTGCAGCCTGATTCCCGGACTTAATGAAGACACCGTAAATACGGTTATCGCTTCCATATTAAAAAAACTGCAAAAAGGGATGGAAGATGAAAATGAACAGGTATACTATCATACCGGTCCGCATCATGATGACATAATGCTTGGGATGTTACCCCATATTCACCGGCTTTTAAGAAATGAAAGCAATGAAGCTTATTTTTCGGTACTTACATCCGGATTCACAGCTGTGACCAACCGGTTTTTGCGGGAAGCACTTGAAGATACCAAAAGGTTTCTGAATAATGGCTTAATTCAAATGATTGAATATCCCGATTTCTTTGAATTCGGATACAGTCTTAAATGGGATAAGGATGTATATCATTATCTCAACAAAGTAGCTTCGGGAGAACCTTTCGAAAGAAGAAGAGGATTGGCGCACAGGATAATAAGGGCTATAGTCATCATCCATAAAATAAAAAATATTGATGAACTCCGTTATCAGATAGATGATATCCTGGTTATCCTCAGAAGAAGTTACGATGGAGAAAAAAATCCATCGGACATACAGCTTCTTAAAGGTATGATAAGGGAATTTGAGGAAGAGCTGGTATGGGCACATTTTGGAATCCAGGTAAAAAATGTTCATCATCTGCGACTTGGTTTTTATACAGGTGATGTTTTTACAGCCCAGCCCGAGAGAGACAGAGACGTAAAACCCATACTGGAGAAATTTAAACAGATAAATCCCAATGTTATCAGTCTCGCCTTTGATCCGGAGGGAAGCGGTCCGGATACTCACTATAAAGTTTTACAGGCAATTGCTGATGCAGTGACTCTGTGGCAAAAGGAAAGGGACCTTTCTCATCTCAGAATATGGGGATACCGTAACGTCTGGTACAAGTTTCACCCGGCTGAAGCAAACGTGCTGGTTCCGGTTTCACTCAATGCAATGGCAGTGCTTGAAGACTCATTCACCAATTGCTATCTCAGTCAGGTAGATGCATCCTTCCCCAGCTACCAGCATGATGGAAAATTCAGCGAGCTTACCAAGAAAATCTGGGTAGATCAGATAAAGACCATTCAGCTTCTACTTGGCAAGAACCATTTCTATCAGAACCAGAGTCCCCGGATCAGATCGGCTCATGGTATGTTATATTTCAGAGAGATGAATGTTGATGAATTTCTGGCAAATGCAAGAGAACTTGAAAAATCAATGGAAGGAATTATCTTTTGATCAATAGTACCTGCCTTAACTGCCATAACTTTACATGACCACTTACTAACACAGAGGTTTAAATGACTACTCTTAATGTACTAGTATTCATTACTATAATGCATTTTGCGATGTATTGATTTTTTTCAAAATGAATGTTGTTCCGACATATTCGACGAATAAAACGGTTATCAATTCTTTTTCTTTTCTGCTATTTTTTCAATCATCCATACAGTTAAATAGCCGGCTGACATGAGAATAATTGCAATAGCCACTTCCATGGAAAATGAGTCCGGGAGATATATCTGATAATTTTCTATCAGAAGGCTCCCGTCTGGTTTTGTAATTACTCCTGCCAACTCATCGATTCTGTAAACAGGTCTTTTCCATGGCCACAATATTATAAGGGATCCGGCAATAAATCCGGAAAGTGATGCCAGGGTCATATTTCTGAAATTCTTAAATATCCAGGAAAGAAAATGTGAAAAAGAAAGAAGTCCGATAATGATCCCCATGAAAACAGGAATTAAAATATCCATTCTTAAATTATTTATTGCCTCAATGGCTACCAGTTCGTAATTCCCCATCAGTATAAGTATAAAGGAACCGGAAAGACCGGGCAGTATCATACTGCATACAGCAACCATACCATTGAGAACAAGGTAAAAAAAGTTCTCATTTCCCTGTGTGGGACTCATGGTTGAAATCCATGCAGCCAGCAGTGTACCGGCAACAAATACTATAATAACCGGAATTGTCCATTTTTTGACATTTTTCCCGATAAAAAATACAGAAGCCAGAATAAGACCAAAAAAATAGGCCCATATATGGACCGGGTAATTTTCAAAAAGATAGCCAAGCAATCTTGCCAGTGTAAACACACTTATCAATGCACCTGAAAAAACTGCCAGAAGAAAAGGAAAATTTATGCGTGAGGAAAAAGAACCCCATTTTCCCCTTACCAGATAATAAAATGCTATATGATCAATTGATTTGAGAGAATAAATCAGTTTCTCAAAAACGCCTGTAACCAGAGCCATAGTACCACCTGAAACACCGGGAATAACATTTGCCGCCCCCATTACAAAACCTTTAAGTGTCAGGATCAGGTAATCCCGGTAATATTTGCGCATAATTGAATACAAAATAATTTATGTGTAATTACAAACTACTAATTGTATGGATAATAGATGATGTCAAGTAAATTGGTACTTGACATCATAGTGTGTATGCGGATTTAATTGGGAGTATAACCTTCGGATTCTCAATCAGCATGATTTGCCCGGAACAAAATCCATAAGAGTGTCTCCCCTGAGCCCGAGACGCAGGGTTTCCATGGCAACCACCTCATCCGGGGCAATATTGCCAAGATTAACATTGGCACCAAGCATTTTGATGAAATACACCTGTTGATTTTTCAGGGGAGCCTCCCATATAACATCTTGCTGATCAATATTTTCTGTAATGTTGCGGACAAGCCCGGTCTTTGCAGATCCGTCCGGATTATAAATACCTGTAGTACCACTCTCCCTGGCCTCGGTGATAACCTTCCATGAACCGGCTTGCAGCTCAGCTTGAATCATTGTAATCCACTTCTCCTCGGGAATTATTACCCCAGCCACCTTTGAGCCCACTTCAGACAATACCTGTACATCATGTGAAAGTATTTCGATGCACTCAAGCTTTCTGCCATGATCAATATTGACTGTCCCGTCTGATATTTCTACCAGATCCAGATCATAAGAAGAAATGTATTCCCTGTATTTATCAAACATGCCGCGCATATAAAAAATCTCGAAAAGAGTGCCGCCAAAAAAAGGCCTTATATTTCCCTCGCGATAAACTTTTAACTTTGTCCCAAGATCTTTGGTAATCAAGGCTGTCCCAAAGCCAAGCTTAACAAAATCGGTAAAATCACCCGACGACCTGATAAATTCTTCAGCCTCTTTAACACTGAGCCCCTTATCCATCATCATGGTAATACCACTATTCCTGGGTTTACATATGCGACTGGGAATATGGGGGATATCAAAGTTCATGTAAACTAATAATTTAAAGGTATTCTTATTGTGTCTTACTGTATGACTCTATAAGTCTTTTTACAACAGTAAGCCCTGAAGCTTTGGGGTAATAATCAAAAAATTCCCTGTGCAGGTCATAATCCAGTGAAAGGGCAATTCTTAGAAAATGACCGGCTTTCTCTCTGTTATTCTCCATAAGATGGTATGCTGCCAGTCTGTAATTAAACCTGGCAATTCCGGGATTTATTCCGGCAGCTTCTGTAAGTATCTGAATCGCCTTCTCTTTCTTTCCCAGCATCATAAAGGTTTCCGCCATATTTATCCATGATTCGAAATCTTCAGGGTCCGACTCAACAGCTTTCCTGTATGCTTTTATTGCATTATAAGGTCTGTTAAGCTTGAGATATATATTTCCCAGGACAAAACAGTACTCTGAATTTCCGGGAGAACACACGAGTGCCTTTTCAATATAACACAAGCTTTTATTATATTTCTCCCCTGCCAGCATTACCAAACTTAATCCAAGCCAGGCATCGGCAAAATCCGGATTCACCACTAATGCCTTTCGGTAATATTTAAGAGCTTCGTCCCACTGTTCAATTTTTTCATAGCATTCACCGATATAACAAAATAACTGTTCATTATTTTCTTCAAGATATAACAAATCCTTGTAAACTGCTATGGCTGCCCTGTAATCTCCCTTATTCGCCAGGGTACTGGCTTTATTGAAATATGCCGGAGCATATTCATCGTCCAGGGAAATTACAAAATCATAAGCTTCTATTGCTTTATCATTATTTTCCACCCTATTATACAACAATCCCATATTATACCATACATCAGTGGAAAAAGGGTCTATGTCAAGGAACCTGTTATAAAAAGCAAGAGCTTTATCCGGCTGATCAATCCGTTCATTAAAATATGCAATATAATAGATGTAGGATAGGTTTTCCGGTTCAAGGTCATGAGCCTGGCCAAGGTACCTGAGCGCTATCCTGAACCGGTCATTTTGTTCAAAAGCCATGGCTGTATTGAACATCATATCCGGCTTTCCCTCCTCCGGTGTATAATTAATTGATTTATTAAACTGTTTTACTGCGATTTTAATTTGCCCTAAAAGATTAAATGCCACTCCTTTTGCAAAATGAACTTCGGGATTATTCAACTCGATTTTTTCTATTATTCTCAGAATGCGCAATGAATCAAGCGGCTGAGCTTTTTCATTTAATATGACAGCTTTTTTAAACAGAATGGAAATTGACGAGGGATGTAATTTCAATGCATGCTCGGCAGCGTTGTAGGCGTCCATGTAATTACCAAGGTCAAGATAATGATCAATTATTTCCTCGAACTCGTCAACATCAAAATAATACCTGGTCCTGTTGCTTCCCATACCCTCGTAACGCTTCACCAGGCTGGCAAAACCGCTTTCGTTGAAACACCGGTCTTTTTCTTCGCTCATAATAACAGATTGTCAATTTGCAAATTTACAAATTATAATTAAGGCTTTTAACCCGGCAAATATCAATGATAATAAAAAGTAATATTTTTTAATAAAAATAATATCAATTTCCAAAAATCAACAAATCCGGATACTGTTTTTTTCAACAATAAATGAACATATAAAAACACCGATAACAGCAGGGTATATGAAGTATAATATTTAATTATAAAGCGGTTATTTTACTCAACAGAATTCCCCGGGATCTGCCCCGGGGTCAAACAAAAAATAATTATATATGAATTTACGATCACATAAAGTATGAATTTTTCGGCGAAATTCCTCGTAGACTTGCCTCGGTGATAGTCGAAAAATAGTAAATTATTTAATTCGAACTGGGGAATTATACGGAAAAAGTGAGAGAAAACTCCACAAGAATAAAGCATGTAAGAAATAGTGCTCAGTTTTAATAGTAAAAAAGAATTCATTGCAAAATACTCATATATCGCTTATAACTGGTTTTTTTCGCATACCTGGCAGTAATACGGACAATTATTTCTGACATTAATTCAAACATCAATTATGTGAAGGTACAATCTTTGAATGTCCAGGTATTAGTTTTATATATGAAAAAACAAGATCTATTATGTAACCTGATATTAAATTTATTCTTTATGGGGATATATTTATCCATATTTGGATACTCTTATATAATACAATAATTAAACGGCTTTTGAATTTAATTTTGAATTTATTTAATAATTGTTTTAATTTGTTTTAATTTGTTTTAATTATCAGTTACTTGACGAATCTAATTATAAAAAATATGTAACTATGGAAAATTTCAGGGAAAAACGCCTCGAGCGTCAGCTAAAATCACAAAGGAGCACCTCTATTGTAATTGCTGTTATTCTTCTTCTTTCAATAATCGGAAATATCTTTCTGTTTGTGCGTAACAGCAGAGTTACCGGTGAAAAAGAGGAGCTTGAAAGTGAAAAAGAATCACTCATAGAAGACATACGGGCTGTGGAAGAAGCAAACGCACAACTGCAGGCTGAAATACAGTCACTGAATCAGAAGATAGAAGAAATCAGTGTGGAGGTCACCAATTTGGAACTGGAAATCCGGAAGAGGGAAAACCAGATCGCCCAACTGAGAAGGCAGGTGTTTAAAGAGGAAGAATTGCGCCAGCAGATTGCCGAACTGGAAGGTATTGAAGAAGAATATAATAAACTGCTGGAGGAAAAACAGGAACTGCAGGGTGAATTGCAGGCTCTTAAAGAGGAACTGAGCCAACAGAAACAGCAGTATGAATATCTTACAGAAGAAGTTGAGGAAGCAGCATATCTGGGAGCCTATAATATCTGTGCTCACCATTTCCGTGAAAGGTGGCTTTGCAGGCCTGTGGCCATGGAAGTTGCCCGTAGAATTGACCTGACTACAGTTAGTTTTGAAATCGGAGAAAATTTACTTGTTGAACCGGCTGAAAAAGATGTTCACCTTCTGATGATCGATCCCGAAGGAAATGTTGTCAATCCGTCTGCAGATACATTCACCATAGAAGAAACCGGAGAGACCAGCTATTTTACACACCATGCCGTTATTGAATACGACCATCAGCCTGTTCCCTTAAATTTTGACATTGAACACGATAACAGTCTTGAATCGGGAAATTACCGGATGGAGGTATACATAGACGGTGAATATGCAAGAAGTAAAGAGTTCGTATTAGAATAGGCGCTAAAAAAGCCATTAATTATAACATGTTAACGATATTTTGAACTTTGAACTTCACTTTCTCTGAAGGGATTTTTTCCAAAAGGGAAAAACGTAGTACTTTATCCGGGAAAGTTTATTTATATTATGGTTTAATATCGTAGCTCAGTTGGCTTTGCAGATCTCGACAGCTTCGCTGATTTTAATATCGTAGCTCAGTTGGCTTTGCAGATCTCGTCAGCTTTGCTGATTCGATTCCCCGACCCTCCGGGCTGGCCTTTTATAACTTGCCATTACAATATATTCATTCGGTTTTTGTGCGGTTTTTGTGAAAATATCGTAATGGCAAGTTTCATCTGTATATCTCCTTTTTTGCAGCTTTAAGCGTATTATTAAGGAGAGAAACTATTGTCATGGGTCCCACCCCACCTGGAACCGGGGTTATATAGCTGCATTTGGGGGCAACCTCATCATATTTTACATCACCAAGCAATTTCCAGCCTGACTTTGTCTTATCTGATTCTACCCGTGTAATACCGACATCGATAACGACAGCATTCTCTTTTACCATTCCGGCAGTGACGAACTCAGCTTTCCCCATAGCCACTATCAGTATATCCGCCTGCCTGCAGACAGCTTCAATATCTCCGGTTCTGCTATGACAAATGGTTACCGTGGCATTACCCGGATTTCCCTTACGGGCCATAAGCATGGCCATCGGTTTACCGACAATATTACTTCTTCCCAGTATTACACAATGTTTACCCGAGGTTTCAATATTATATCTTTTTATCAGCTCGATGATCCCGTTTGGAGTGGCAGAAATATAGCATGGCTGATCAATGAGAAGCCTGCCGACATTTACAGGGTGAAACCCGTCCACATCCTTTTCCACCCTGATTCTTTCAACTACCTTTTTCTCTGAAATATGAGAAGGCAGGGGCAATTGTACTATCAGGCCATCAATATCAGTGTTTTCGTTAATCTCATCAATTTTATCAAACAGAACCTTTTCGGGAACATCTTCCTCCAGACGTACAAGGGTCGATTTAAAGCCAACCTGATCACATGCTTTCCCCTTATGAGCTACATATGTCTCACTGGCACCATCACTGCCGGCAATCATTGCTGCAAGATGAGGCACCTTAAGTCCTGAGCCCTTCATTTTAACAACTTCCCGTGCAATCTCATCCTTAATCAGGGAGGATACTTTCTTTCCGTCAAGCAAAATCATGTTTGATAATTGTTTACGTAATTTTGATAAAGTAATGGTTTAATCCCCGTCATCGCTTCACTGAGGCTGTTGTTCAATGGAAAGATTGGCATAATTTTGATAGAGTATGGTTTAACCTCCCATCATCGGCATCCCCTTCATCATTTGCCCGGCTTTTTTCCCTCCGCTCATTTTTCTCATCATTTTCCGGGTTTCATCAAACTGTTTAATCAGGCGGTTAACTTCCTGTATGGTTGTTCCGCTGCCATCAGCAATTCTTTTTCTTCTGCTGCCGTTTATAATAACAGGATTTTCCCTTTCTTCAGGGGTCATTGATTTTATTATCGCTTCAATCCCCTTAAAGGCATCATCGTCAATGTCCAGGTTTTTCATAGCTTTTCCGGCTCCGGGTATCATGCCGGCCAGCTCTTTGATATTACCCATTTTCTTGATCTGCTGAATCTGCGATATGAAGTCATCGAAATTGAACTGGTTTTTTGCAATCTTCTTGTGCAACTTCCTTGACTCTGCCTCATCATACTGCTCCTGTGCACGTTCCACCAGGGTTACAACATCACCCATACCCAGGATACGGTCAGCCATCCTTTCGGGATGGAAGACATCAATTGCATCAAGTTTTTCGCCCGTACCGATAAATTTAATCGGTTTATCCACTACCGAGCGTATGGAGAGAGCGGCCCCCCCCCTGGCATCACCATCGAGCTTGGTCAGGACAACCCCGTCAAAATCAAGTTGTTCATTAAATACTTTGGCCGTGTTAACGGCATCCTGTCCTGTCATGGCGTCAACCACAAAAAGGATCTCATGGGGCTCAACAGCTTTTTTAATCGAGGTAATTTCATTCATCATCTGCTCATCCACAGCCAGTCGTCCGGCAGTATCAATAATCACGCTGTTATATCCCTGTTGTTTTGCATGTTTAACTGCTGCTTTGGCAATTTTCACAGGCTGCTTGCTGCCCTCTTCGGTATACACCGGTACATCAACCTGCTCTCCCAGTATTTTAAGTTGCTCTATGGCTGCGGGGCGGTAAACATCTCCTGCAACAAGAAGAGGATTTTTACCTCTCTTTGATTTAAGAAAACGGGATAGTTTACCTGAAAATGTGGTTTTTCCCGAGCCCTGCAGTCCTGCAACCAGAATAACCGAAGGATCTGGTTTTATATTGATATCTTCCATCTCCCCTCCCATAAGGGTTGCGAGCTCATCGTGAACAATTTTGACAAGCATTTCCCCGGGTTTTAACGATGCAAGAACATTCTGACCCAGTGCTTTTTCTTTTACAGTATCTGTGAAATCCTTTGCTGTTTTATAGTTTACATCGGCATCAAGCAGGGCACGTCTGACCTCCTTAAGTGTTTCTGCAACATTTATTTCGGAAATATATCCCTCCCCCTTCAGCAGTTTGAAAGAGTGTTCAAGTTTTTCTGATAAATTTTCAAACATATTCAATCACTGTTTTCCTGTTAACTACACAAAATTAATCAATAGAACTGCTTTTGCCAATTTTTATTTTCCATAAGGTAAGAATCTCTCTTCCCCCTTAACGGGGAGTAATACGGACAGGGCAATCATATCTCAGGTATTTGCGGCCGTTTCCCGGTTGCTTTGCTGCAGGGGAATAATACGGACCGGGCAATCATATCCCGGAGCATGAAGTCCACCCGAAACCACATTTTTTCAAACAGTTGATTACATCACCTCGGGAACCTCTATACCAAGCAGTTTCATACCTCTTTTTATCACATTACATGTCATAACTGACAACAACAGGCGAAAGTTCCTCAAGCCCGCATTTTCCTCTCTGATAACAGGATGATCATGATAAAACTGGTTATATTCCTTTGCCAGATCATATACCAGGTTTGCAATAAGAGCAGGGCTGCAGTTTCTGCCCGCTTCTGCAATAACCCGGGGGAATTCATGCAACAGGGCAGCAACCCTTGTTTCTTTATCGCTTAATGAAAGACCCGGCCGTTCACTGCTTTCCGGCACAATGCCCTGTTGCTCAGCTTTTTTCAACAAAGAGCAGATCCTTGCATGGGTATATTGAATAAACGGACCGGTATTGCCGTTGAAATCAATCGACTCTTCAGGATTGAAAATCATGTTTTTTTTAGGGTCTACTTTTAATATAAAGTATTTCAAGGCACCTGTACCTATGGTTTCAACAATAGACTCCTTTTCTTCGCTGGTCAGTCCCCCGAGCTTCCCCAGCTCAGCCGAAAGCTTCCCGGCTGTTTCGATCATTTCATCAATGAGGTCATCAGCATCCACTACCTTTCCCTCGCGCGATTTCATTTTACCTGAGGGAAGTTCCACCATGCCATATGAAATATGTTCTACAGAATCAGCCCATTCATAACCAAGCTCATCGAGTATCAGTGAAAGCACTTTGAAATGATAATCCTGTTCATTGCCGACAACATAGTACATTTTCTCCGCTTTGTAATCATTCTGACGCATCACTGCAGTCCCCAGATCTTGTGTTATATAAACCGAGGTGCCGTCCGAACGCAGTAAAAGTTTCTCATCCAGTCCCCGCCCTGTAAGATCAGCCCAGACAGACCCGTCATCCTTTTTTTTAAGTAACGACTTCTCAAGCCCGTCCTCAATTATGGCTTTCCCTGTATGGTATGTTTCAGATTCATAATAAATTTTGTCAAAAGAGACTCCGAGCCTCCTGTAGGTAACATCAAAACCCTCATAAACCCAGCTATTCATTCTCTTCCAGAGCCGGGTTACCTCCGGATCATCTGCTTCCCATTTCCTGAGCATTTCCCGGGCCTCCTTTATCAGGGGAGCCTCCCTCCTGGCCTCTTCTTCACACATCCCCCCCTCAACCATCTCACCTATCTGTCTGGCGTAAGCTTTTTCAAACTTAACATACATATCACCCACAAAATGATCACCTTTCATTCCTGCATCGGCGGGAGTTTTGTTTTTTCCCCATTTCTGCCACGCCAGCATGCTTTTGCAAATATGAATGCCCCTGTCGTTTACCAGGTTGACCTTCTTCACATCTTTACCGTTTGCCTCAAGAATCATGGAAATGCTGTATCCGAGCAGATTGTTCCGGATATGTCCCAGATGAAGAGGTTTATTGGTATTTGGTGATGAAAATTCAACCAGCACAGTCTGCTTTCCGGCTGGCTTACCGGCAAGTCCGTAACTGCTGTCAAAAGCTGATTCAGTTATAAATCCGGACCAGTAAGCGGATTCCACTATCAGGTTGAGAAATCCTTTTATTACATTAAAATCATTTATTTCAGGTAATTCTTTCAGATAATTACCCAGCTCTTTTCCTGCCTGGTCGGGTGATTTTCTCATCAGCCTTATAAGCGGAAAAACCACCAGGGTAAAGTCGCCCTTGAACTCCCGGCGTGTTTTTTGCAGTTGTATAAGTGAATTATCCGGTTCAGGAAGACCACTTTCAACAAAAAACTGCTTTACCGCACTGCTTATTATACTTTCAATTCTCATTGTAACAGAACGATATCAATTGGTTATAATTGAAAAAAACCCAAAGATAAAAAGAATCATTGTTAAATCCGCCCGGATTATTAAAGCAACATAAATTCCGTCAAAGCTTTTTTTGTCCACAAACTTGGCCTTATCTATTCATAAACCTGGAGATTCCCTTGATAAACTGAACTTTGGGGACAAAATTTTTCGCTGTAAAAATACCATGACACTAATTATCATCAAGATGCAAATATTTAAGAAATAATGAGGTTAGAAATATCCCTGAACCTTTGAATCCTGGAGGTAAAAATTCAATCGCCGCAAAAACACTAAGACTTTGAATATCTACATATTGCAAATGTTTATAAATTAATGAGGTTAAATATTTTTGCAAATAATCCTATTTATCTGCTATTTTGCCGGGACAGGAATTAACACGGGAGCAACCACCGGCATGAGTAAAAAACGTTTAATTGTTTCTGCAACAAATGATCTTGCAACAGATCAGAGACTGAAACGCCATTGCAGCACCCTGCATAATGAAGGTTATGATATAGTGCTTACCGGGCGGATACTGCCGGACAGCCTGCCACTGAACGACAGGCCTTACAAAACAAGACGGGTCAGGCACTGGTTCAACAGCGGGGTAATGTTTTATGCAGAATACAACATACGACTCTTTGTTTTCCTGCTTTTTACCCGGTGTGATATTCTGCATTCAAATGATCTTGATACACTTCCGGCCAATTTTCTGGTTTCGCGCATAAAAGATAAACCGCTTGTGTACGACAGCCATGAATACTTCACTGAGGTCCCCGAACTTACAGACCGCCCCCTGGTAAGAAAGATATGGAAAAAAATTGAAAAACTTATATTCCCCAAACTCCGGCATATAATTACGGTTAACCGGTCAATTGCACTTGCCTACAGCAAACAGTACGGAAAACAGGTACATGTTATACGAAACGTTCCTGAAAAAACCAACTTCAGGGCTGCTGTATCACCCTGCCTGTACGGTCTCCCGAAAAACAAAAAACTTGTTATCCTGCAGGGATCAGGTATCAATCGTGACAGGGGTGCCGAAGAAGCTGCGCAAGCTATGCAGTATGTTGATAATGCAGCACTGGTAATTGCCGGAAAAGGAGACATCATACCTGAACTGCAGGAGAAAGTGATTAAAAGCTCCCTGCAGGAAAAGGTGTTTTTTATTCCCCCGATGCCATACGAAAAATTAATCCAACTTACAAGTCTTTGCAATGCAGGGCTTTCGATGGACAAAGGCAGTAACCTGAACTACCGTTACAGTCTCCCGAACAAGCTCTTCGACTACATAATGGCACAAATACCCGTGATAGTATCGGATCTTCCGGAATTGCGCCATATTGTCGAAAAATATCAGATAGGCCTTGTGGTTTCAGGAACCCTTTCCCCGAAAGGGATAGCTGAAAAAATAAATTACCTGTTATATGAAATGCCGGAAAATCACTTTCAGGAAAATCTGATCAAAGCAGCAAATGACCTGAACTGGGAGAAGGAAAAATATAAATTAACGTACCTTTACAGACGGTTATACAGTATGTAAATTTTATAATCTTCGTTTTTTCTCGTTTTGATTGAGTCCACTCCATAAAGTATTTTTTTGTGCAAAAATCAATAAAATCAAATTTTAAAACCACTGTTTATCAATGTATTTTATATTTGAATTTTTGTATAAATTCATCATTTTTGACTTTCCGGTGCAGACTCCTGATTAATTACTAAAAAAACATAATAATTTAAGAATTTAAATAGTTGGTGTTATTTTTGTAAAAACAGATCGTGGGAGTAAAAAATTCGCTGATAACCGGACTGCCCATTAACGGAGTTAATGCCGTTTGGCCCTGGCCCCGCTATTTGATTCGTAGTACCGCGAATTTTTGCAACCACATATGTTTTTCGGGTAAAGCCCGCCAGGATATGACCGCGCCCAAGGACGCGGGTTTTTTTAAGATAAACTAAATATCATTCTGACATGAGGAAATTAATTTATACAATAATTCTTACCGCAGCTCTCCTTGCAACAGCCTCGCAGGCATATTCTTCAGGCTACAATATCAGGGTGAGAATTGAGGGGTTACAGGATACAACCCTGCTGCTTGCTTATCATTTTGGCAACAGAAAATTCATCCAGGATACCATACAGGTAGATTCCGGAGGAGCAGGGGCTTTCAGGGGTGATGAAGCATTGCCCGGTGGTATTTACCTGGTGGTAATGCCGGATATGGATTACTTCGAACTTCTTGTCGACCGTGAACAGGAATTCACTATTGAAACCAGTATTAATGATCCGGTTAAAAATATGCAGGTAACCGGCTCTGAAGAAAACCTCCGGTTTATCGAATATCACAGGTTTATGAACCGGAAGCAAGCCGCCTCCTCTGCTCTTCAGGAAAGGATAGAGATGAACCGTAATAATCCGGATTCAATGCAATATCTCCGGGCAAGGGGAATGGAACTCGACCGGGAAGTTCAGGAGTACTGGGATGATATTATCGATAAACACACCGGTTCTCTGCTTGCCGGTATGATAAGCGCCATGAAAAATCCGGAAACACCTGATTTTGAAATTCCTGACGATGCAGAAAATCCAGATTCACTAAGATGGGTTAAGGGATACGAATACAATAAAAAACATTTTTTCGATAATATTGATTTTTCTGATGAGCGGCTTCTGAGAACACCCATACTGCATAACAAACTGGAACATTTTTTCACACGTACCGTTATACAGCGCCCCGATTCGGTTATACCCGAGGCCGTAAGGGTAACCGAACTGTCCAGGGCCAACGACAACGTATATCAATATGTGCTGGTCTTTCTGCTGAATCACTATGAAAGGTCTGACATTATGGGAATGGATGAGGTTTTCGTTGAGCTGGCAGAAACATATTACCTCAGCGGTGAAGCTTTCTGGGTTACTGACGAAACAATCAACAGGTTACGGGAAAGGGTTGAACGGATAAAACCAAACCTTATAGGTCGCACCGCAGCAGAATTGAATATGAGAACACCCGGGGGCAATTATGTGAGTCTGCATGAAACAGAAGCCGAATACACCATCATCTATTTTTATGAACCTCAATGCGGGCACTGCAAGGTTGTAACCCCCAGGCTGAACAAATTATCTGATAAATACAGGGAAAAAGGAGTAGAGATATTTGCCGTTTATATCTACGGAGATATTGAGGAGTGGACTGAATATATAACAGACAACGATCTTGATAAATGGACAAATGTCTTTGATCCGCAGAATGAAACCAATTTCCGCCATTATTATGATATTTACAGCACTCCTGCCATCTATATACTGGATTCGGATAAAACAATCATTGCCAAGCGTATCGGGATAGATACCGTCGAGCAGATGATGGAAGAGTATCTGATGCAATAAAATCGGGTCAGGGTATATTCCGGGCGTTTTTGGATGCCCGGGCCGGATTGTCAAACAGCTTTTTCCGGTTATTCCGGTTTTATAAATTAAGCAGCCCGGCCATTGTGCTGCCGATATCGGCAGGCGACTCTGCCACATTAATGCCACATTCGCGCATAATCTTTATTTTAACAGCGGCGGTATCATCACTACCGCCTACAATGGCCCCTGCATGTCCCATTCTGCGACCTTTGGGAGCAGTCTGTCCCGCAATGAAACCAACAACGGGCTTGGTGCCGTTATCGGCAATCCACAGGGCAGCCTCAGCTTCCATACCTCCCCCTATCTCGCCGATAATAATTATTCCCTCGGTATCAGGATCATCCATAAACATTTTTACCGAGTCAAGTGTAGTTGTACCAATCACAGGATCACCACCTATCCCTATACATGTTGATTGCCCCAAACCGGCTTTGGTAATCTGGTCAACTGCTTCATAGGTGAGTGTTCCTGAGCGTGAAACAATGCCCACATTACCCGCTCTGTGAATAAAACCGGGCATAATTCCCACTTTTGCCTCGCCGGGTGTAATAACTCCCGGACAATTGGGTCCTATTAGCCTGGTTTCAAGCTCTCTCAGATACTCTTTCGCCATAACCATATCAGACACAGGTATCCCCTCAGTAATAGCTATAATCAGGCCTATGCCTGCTTTTGCGGCTTCCATGATTGCATCGGCGGCAAATGCAGGGGGAACAAATATTACAGATGTGTCTGCACCGGTTTCAATGACCGCTTGTGAAACAGTATTAAATAACGGTTTTCCCAGGTGCTCCCCTCCCCCTTTTCCGGGGGTAACCCCGCCAACCAAATTGGTTCCGTATTCAATCATCTGTGAAGAATGAAAACTGCCTTCACTGCCGGTAAACCCCTGTACTATAACCCGTGAGTACTTATTAACCAGAACACTCATTATACTGCATAGATTAAACGGCTGTCAATATCCTAAATTTATTATAAGGTATAAATTTTGAGTCCACTCTGCAAACTATTATTTTGGTAAAAATCAGCAAATCAGATTTTTAAAACACTGTTTATCAATGTGTTAAATGTTTGAATTTTTGTAAAAGATCATCATTTTTGACTTTTCAGAGTAGACTCAGCTTTATTTTTCAGAAAGCCCCGTCAGTGGTCTATACTTTATTAAACCGGCTGGCATCATGTAACCGGAGATGCTTTTCAATTTCGTCTGAAATCTGTTTTACTGACATTCCGTTTTCATCGGCCAGTCTTTTAAGATCGTCATATTCAACTTTTTTGTTTAGCGGTTTACCCCCATACAAGGTAATTTTGACATTCACATTACCATAGGGAGTAGTTAATAATTTTGATTCTCTTTTTAATATTTCCCTTGATTCACGGCGCATTCTCACACCTATCGACGTTGTATCACTGAAAATAAATTTCAGCAGCCGGTCTTTATTAACCGGATCTGCAAGAACTGTAAGTTTTATCCCCGGGCGGTTTTTTTTCATCTGGATATTTGTCAGAAAAACTTCAAGGGCCCCCTCATTATATAAACGTTCTATAATATGGTCATACCACTGCGGATTCATGTCGTCGATATTTGTCTCAATGACATCTATCTGATTTGCCCCCGGCTCCTCAACCATTTGTCCGATATACACCCTTAATACATTGGGATGCTCAAAATCTTTCGATCCCGCCCCGTAACCTGTCGATTCTGTTGTAATGGAGGGCATATCCCCGAAATTATCTGCAAGGGTTTTAATTATCGCTGCTCCGGTTGGCGTGACCAGCTCTCCCTTTGAGTCTGTCGAATAAACCGGCACTCCTTTAAGAATCTCAGCTGTAGCTGGTGCAGGAACCGGAAATTTACCATGTGAAAAGATTACAAATCCTGAACCAAGGTTCAGCCGGGAACTATATACTTTTTCAACCCCCAGCATCCTTAAACCTGTCAGGGCGGCCACAACATCAACAATGGTATCAACGGCACCAATTTCATGAAAATGTACTTTCTCAACGGGCATATCGTGAATTTTTGCCTCAGCCACTGCAATTTTCAGAAAAATCTCTTTGGCCTTGTCTTTAATATCTTCATCCAGAGAGGTATTATCCACCAGCGCATTTAAATCCGTAAGGTGACGATGATGTTTTTGTTCCTTATATATAACTGAAAATTTAGTTGATGCAATATTCTGCTTAACTGTTTTAGAGGCTTTTATCTCTACACCGTCAAGTCCCAACTTTTTTATCTCCCTCTCCAGTTCTTTAAAATCAACACCGGCATCAAGAAGCGATCCGGCAAGCATATCCCCGCTTATACCGGAGAAACAGTCAAAATAGGCAATTCTCATTATTCAAAATTATAGTTGGTAAAATTAATTATCATAATGCAACCGGTTGCAATTATTCTGCTTTGTCTGTCAATGACATATCGCACCATGACAGGCAAATTGTAAACTGATTACCGGGTTATTATGCTGCAAATTCTGTTATTTATTTATCAGCGAAGCAAAATAAGCTGCACCGAAGCCGTTGTCAATATTTACAACTGATACACCGGGGGCACAGGAGGTCAGCATAGTAAGTAAGGGCCCTACACCCTGGAAGCTGGCCCCGTATCCCACAGAGGTTGG
>PXAP01000213.1 GCA_003567115.1 Bacteroidota bacterium | reverse complement strand
ATTTTAAAACCCCCTGCTAACAGTACGGTCCGGGAAAAAATTGAAAAACATCTGAAGGTATATCTTTAAAAAAAGCTGTTGAATAAATCAACAGTTGAGTAATATATCCATAGCCGGAGAGGCAGTTTATTTTCATCTGCCCGGACAGGGATAAAAGGCATTTTCTATCTGATATACCTGAAACTCCATATCATCTGAAAAGATAACCACGATAATATCAAACCTTATATCAAGATTAAGGTTGCTTTTGGATATATAGGCATTTGCCGCACGTATCAGCAACTGCTGTTTCCTTTTGTTAACTGCTTCAAGCGGCGATTCCAGAAAATCTCCCATCCGGGTTTTAACCTCAGCCACAACAAGCTGATCTTTCAGCCTGGCAATTATATCAACCTCAAGCCGGCCGCATCTCCAGTTTGTCTCCAGAACAGAATAGGACCTTGCCTCCAGATGCCTTACGGCAATCTTCTCCCCCCTGTTTCCGAGATCATTATGTTTGGCCATACTGAGTCAGGGTATAAAGATTTGTTCACTGTTATTTCACTACTTAATATACAAAAAAACTTGCTGTAATCTCCCTTCCGGGGAAAGAAACGACCATAAAAACCGAGGATGCATAATTTTACAACCTCCAGGCCGGATTCAATCCCTGCAGCAGGAAACAATAATCATACAGCATCTTATTGTTAGCTGAAAGTCAGGCTACTGGAAGCCTCACCAACAGAAAGGTTCATTTCCCGGCCTAAAACCAGGGGGTAGTTCTCGGATTGGTGCCCTGCTGTGAATCCAAAACAGACGGGATAGTCATATCCCTCAACTGCCTCAGCGATAATCTCCTCTGCTGTTCTGCCGAAAGGAACCGAATTATCATTCATATCAGTCATACCCCCCACCAGGAGTCCCCCGGCAGCCGCCAGCATACCACTGCGTCGAAGGGCAATCATCATTCTGTCAATATGATACAGATTCTCTCCCACATCCTCAATAAGGAGGATCCTGCCGCGGGTATCAACGGCCGAAGGTGATCCCAGCAAGCTGCAAATAACGGAAAGGTTCCCCCCGCATAACACCCCGGTAAATTTACCTTTTCCTGATAACGGATGATTTGGCTGATAATATGCAGGAAGTGTCCCGAATAAGGTTTCTTTCAGCAGACCGAGTGACTTGTCCGATACGGGGTACTTTTTACCGGGCGACAGTTCTGCAGCCATCGGTCCGTGGATGGTCTCAATACCGTAGTTTCTGTTTATATGGCTGTGCAGTACGGTTATGTCGCTGTAACCAACTATCCATTTGGGAAATGATATAAACCGGCTGAAATCAATCATATCTATAATTCTGACTGTTCCGTATCCCCCGCGGGAGCAGATGACAGCCCTTATACCGGGATCATCAAGCATAATCTGAAGATCCGATGCCCTCTCCATATCACTGCCTCCAAACTGGTTGTAGCCGGCATAAACATGCCGGCCGGTCACCACTTCCAGTCCCCACTTTTTAAACAACCCTGTGGCAGTGTCCAGTTTACCTTTTTCAATCTTTCCGGAAGGGCTGATTATTGCTATTTTATCTCCTGGTTTCAGGGGCGGCGGACTTGTCATCATAATAAATATTTGAGTTCAGTTTAAAAAGCAACGATTCCCGAATTAAAAAAATTCGCTAAAATCGGACTATCCGCCACCAGAGGAGGTGGCTTTAACCCCGATTTTTGCTTTGCGCCGCGAATATATTTAGTCGCACATGCCTTTCGGGCAACGCCCGGTCATAACAAGACCATGACCTAAGGACGTGGATTTTAAATTCCATTAAACCACTTTGATAAATAAACTACCCCGGGGCAAAGCCCCGAAGTATTAAATGGTATTTGTTGTTTCCGACCCAGAGGGTCGGAGTATTGAACCACTTTAAGAATAAACGGCAAAATAACAAATGCCTGGTTTTGCAATCCATAGCAGTAACAAAACCACCTGGTAAATATAATAATAAAAATAAGGAGAGTTAATCAATGCTGCCCGTTAAACCGGCAAGCATCTGCATGGCCTTGTTTTTGTCTCTTGCAAGCTGCTCCCTGAGCTTATCGAGCGAGCTGAACTGCCTTTCGTCCCGTATGCGGTCTATAAAACTGATATTAATATTCCGGTCATAAACATTTTCATTAAAGCCTATTATATGAACCTCAAGGCTTTTATCCTTCCTTTCCCTGTTAACGGTAGGCCTGAAACCAATGTTCATCATCCCGGCAAAAAATTTCCACCCTACCTCTACCCTGACGGCATATACACCATCGGCAGGTATCATCTTATATTTATTATCAGGGATGATATTTGCAGTAGGGTACCCTATTTCCCGGCCAACCTGTTTGCCGCCGATTATTTTACCCTGCAGACTGTAGGGGTATGCAAGCAGACGCGATGCCAGCTTTACATTACCATTGAAAAGAGCCTGTCTCACGGCAGATGAGCTGATCAGATAATCGTCTTTCAGTACCGGCCCAAGTTGCTCCATGGTGAAACGATATTTCCGGGCGCAGGTTGTAAGATTCTCAAAATTCCCTTCACGTTTATGTCCAAAATGATGATCAAATCCAAATACAAGATGTTTGAGACCGGTTTTGTCAATAAGATATTGCTTTATAAAGCCGCAGGCAGGCAGGAGTGAAAATTCCCTGGTAAAAGGTATAATAATCAAATGATCTATGCCGTGGCTGCCGATGAGTGTTTTTTTCTCTTCCAGAGTTGTAAGTAATTTCAGGTCATCACTGTTTTGATTCAGCACCAGCCTGGGATGCGGCCAGAAAGTAACAATAACCGATTCACCCTCCATAGCTTTTGCCCTCATGCGCACCTGCTTGAAAATAGCGGCATGACCCCTGTGAACACCATCGAATATCCCGATAGATATCACAGGATTCTTTAAACCTCTCCGGCCGGTCACTGTGTGTATTTCCAAAATATCAGAATATGGTTTAAGAATACATTTTTTCAATACTTTCTGCCAGGTGAAGATATTTCCGGTATAATTTCTCATACCTGGCAACAAAACCGGGCCGCGGAAGATATTCTCTTTCAAAGCCGGAGCCTATGGCTTTCTGAGCTTTTTCAAAATTTTCATGTATGCCGGCTACCACAGAAGCAGCCATTGCCGAGCCAAGGGCACAGGTCTCATTGCTGCGAACCACTGAAACAGGCATATTCAATACATCGGTGACGATCTGCATAACAAATTCAGATTTTTTTGCCACTCCGCCAAGTGCAATAACACCGTCTATGCGGATTCCCTCTGCAATAAAACGCTCAATAATGGCCTTTGCCCCAAAAGCCGTTGCTTCAACCAGTGCCCTGAAAACAGCAGGTGCATCACTCCCCAGGGTAATGCCTGTTATCACCCCTTTCAGCATCTGGTTTGCATCGGGAGTACGGCGTCCGTTAAGCCAGTCGATCGCCAGCAAACCACTCTCGTCAGGATCAACCAGAGCCGCTGCTTGCGAAAGCCTGTCAATAAGGTTGCCGGCAATTTCATCCCTCAGATTTTCTATGGCTTCTTCCGGCAGACTTTTAATATCCTGCATCATATTATCAAGTGGCCACAAAAGCAGATCCCTGTACCAGGCATATACATCACCAAAAGCCGATTGACCGGCTTCCAGTCCGATCATTCCGGGAATTATAGAGCCGTCCACCTGGCCGCAAATACCCGCTACAAGCTTTTCATCGAACTCATCTGCAGGCACAACTACCATGTCGCAGGTAGAGGTACCCATCACCTTGCTCATATAATAGGGTTTGATCTCTCCCCCAACTGCACCCAGGTGGGCATCAAAAGCTCCTATCCCCACTTTTACATCTCCGGGCAATCCCAGCCTTTTGGCCCACTCCACGCTTATTATACCGGCTTCCTGGTCGCTTGTATATGTTTTTGTATATAATCGTTCACGCAATCCTTTCAGCAGGGGATCCAGTTTAACCAGGAATTCCTCCGAAGGGAGGCCATCCCACCGGCTGTGCCACATTGCCTTGTGCCCGGCTGCACAGCGGCTCCTTTTGATCTGACCGGCAGAACCAACCCCGGTAAGCAGTGCAGGTATCCAGTCGCAATGCTCGACCCATGACCATGCAGCTTCCCTTACCCGGTCGTCCTCACGTAATATATGAAGTATCTTTGCCCAGAACCACTCTGAAGAATATATCCCACCTTCATATCTGGTATAATCAACACTGCCACGGGTTTTGGCAAGCCGGTTGATCTCCCCGGCCTCCTTCACAGCGGTGTGATCTTTCCACAGGATAAACATTGCATTCGGATTATCTGAAAATTCCTGCTTAAAGGCAAGGGGATCCCCTGACTGATCTACGGCCACCGGAGTAGAACCGGTAGTATCGACCGAAATGCCTGCAATGTTCTGCCTTATCTTTTCAGGCAGATCCGACAAAGCCTGGCCGACAGACTTCTCCAGTCCCTCAACGTAATCCAGCGGATGCTGTCTGAACCGGTTTTGTGACGGCTTGCAATACATATTGCTTTTCCATCTGGAATAATGCCACACTCCTGACCCGGCTTCCTCGCCGTTAGAGGCATTCACAACAAGGGCCCTGACCGAATCGGTGCCGAAATCAAGCCCCATTACATATTTTTCCATTACAGATCTTTTTGGATTGAAACCATAATTCATTCAGGATATAATCCTGTTGGTTTAATTTGTAAACTTAATAAAACAGGGAAAAAGATATTATTTTTTTACCCTCATTAATTCATAAACCTGGAAATTTCCATGAACCTTTGAACGCTGGCAACAGATATTTTTCGCTACAAAGATGCCTGGGTACTAATTTTGATCAAGATACAAGTATTAATGAATTAATGAGGGTAAGCGTGCCATACAGGTTTATCAACCAAACCAGGTAAAAATAAATATAACCACTTGATAATAAATATCAAAAAAAATAATAACTAATATTACATGCAAAGTCTCTGCAAAATCTTTGAATTTACCTAATTTTACTTACCAGGCCCATTAATCAATTTATACTGATGCAGACCGTGAAGATAATCGAGAAAGATCCCTGGCTGGAACCATTTAAAAAAAAGATAGTTCAAAGGCAGCAACATGCTGCGTTTATGGAAAAAAAACTGACCGGTGGACTTCCCCTGAAAGATTTCGCTAACGGGCACCATTATTTCGGGGTGCAAAGGGAGGAAGCCAGGTTCATTTTCCGTGAATGGGCGCCCAATGCCGAAAAAATTTTCCTGAGCGGTGATTTTTCCGGATGGAAAGACCGCCAAGAATACTCCTTTTCCAAATTGGAAAAAGGTGTGTGGGAACTTGGCCTTG
Organism: Bacteroidota bacterium; assembly: GCA_003567115.1. Taxonomy (GTDB): domain Bacteria; phylum Bacteroidota; class Bacteroidia; order Bacteroidales; family PUMT01; genus PXAP01. Next base: position 3,305 of record PXAP01000213.1, on the reverse strand, counting down.
GCCGGGATAAGATCAGCCATGGCGATCTCTACCGTTTGTCGGTGCACTGGGACGGGAAAAGGGGGGATCGCATACCCGCTTATGCCAGAAGGGTTGTACAGGACAGGGAAACACATATTTTCAATGCCCAGCTTTTTGATCCGCCCAACCCGTATCAGTGGAAACACAAGGCACCCAATCTGTCCGGACAGCCCCTGCTGATATACGAAGCCCATACGGGTATGGCCACAGAAGAACAAAAGACCGGAACATTCAATGAATTCAGGGAACAGGTATTGCCATATATTGCCAGGTCAGGATATAATACCATCCAGCTGATGGCCATACCCGAACACCCCTACTACGGCTCATTTGGTTACCATGTCTCAAATTTTTTCGCAGTCTCCTCCCGCTTCGGCACTCCGGATGAATTGAAAAACCTTATTGATGAAGCACATGGAATGGGCATTGCCGTCATCATGGACCTTGTCCATTCCCATGCTGTAAAAAACGTGAACGAGGGACTGGCTGAACTGGACGGTACAGGCTGGCAGTATTTTCATTCAGGGGCAAGGCGGGAACATATAGCCTGGGATTCACTCTGTTTTAATTACGGTAAGCCGGAAGTGGCGCATTTTCTCCTTTCTAACTGTAAATTCTGGCTTGAGGAGTACGGCTTTGACGGTTTCCGTTTTGACGGAGTCACCAGTATGCTTTACCTGGATCATGGTCTGGGACGTAGTTTTACCAGTTATGATCAATATTTTGACGGAGGGCAGGATGAAGATGCCATCGCCTATCTTACCCTGGCCAACAAGCTTGTACACCAGATCCGCCCCGGGGCCATATGTATTGCCGAAGAGATGAGCGGTATGCCCGGACTGGCAGCACCTGACCGGGAAGGAGGGATGGGATTTGACTATCGTCTTTCAATGGGGATACCCGATTTCTGGATAAAAATCATCAAGGAACTTCCGGATGAAAAATGGAACACGGGGGAAATATTTCAGGAACTGATCCAAAAGCGGAGTGAAGAAAAAACCATAAGCTATGCAGAATCTCATGATCAGGCACTTGTGGGAGATAAGACCGTTGCCTTCAGACTGATGGACAAGGAGATGTATTACTCTATGGAAAAAACTTCACAGTCACTTATCATAGACAGGGGAATAGCCCTGCACAAGATGATAAGACTAATAACCTGTGCCACCGCGGGGGGAGGCTATCTCAATTTTATGGGAAATGAATTCGGTCACCCGGAATGGATAGATTTCCCCCGTGAGGGAAATAACTGGTCCTTTTTCTATGCACGAAGGCAATGGAGCCTGGCAGGAGATAAAAGACTTCGATATCATCAGTTGGGTGACTTTGACCGGGCCATGATCTCGATTATCAAAAAATATCCCTTCCTCTATTCCTGTGATCAGCATTTAATTCACTCCCACGACAGCGATCAGGTTATGGCATTCACCAGGGGATCGTTGCTTTTTGTGTTCAACTTCAACCCATCGGTATCTTTTTCTGATTATGGATTAAATACAGCCCCCGGCCGCTACCGGGTACTGCTCAACAGTGACTCGCCGGAATTTGGCGGTTTCGGCAGGGTTGACGATACACTGGAATACATAACAGAGTGGAACCGTAAAGTAAGCTCACCTCATTTCCTTAAGGTGTACATTCCCAGCCGTACTGCCCTTGTATTTGAGAAGCAGAAGGCAAGGGGCGTTCATGATTAATAAGTTACCGGACTGACTTGAAACGCTGTATAAAATACCGGACGGATGTAAAGTTTCCGTCCGGTATCAATTCCTGGTAATAAAGTAAATTAATTTTATGGCCGGGAAATATCCAATGGCTTTATTACTATTGTTCCGGCCATGATCAATCCTCTATCTCAACAGTAAACTGAGTTAATCCGAGTCCTCCTTCAAAGCCTGCCCCTTCTATGGTAAACCTCAGATTATCGACTTCACTATAAAAGGGGAGCTGGATTCTAATCGTGCCATCCTCTCGGGTAATCAGTTCCGGCTTCCAGTAAACGGTCTTAACCGCGTCGTCGTCTCGGGAAATACCGGGTGTTGAGATAAGATCGGAATAGAAATCAGTGGGTTCATGATAACCTACCATAGTAAGCTGCTCTACATCCACAAATCCTTGATATCCACCCCTCCTGGAATAGGCAAGAATAACCCCGTTTGCTCCCCTGATTCCGAAAATAGCTGCACTTGTACCCCTGAAAATTTCGATGCGTTCAACATCCTTTGGATACATATTCAGAAATGCATCACGGGAAACGGTCGTGCCATCAAGCATATACATTACTTCATCGGTCAAAAAGATGCTTGAAGGCCCCCTTACCGAAATCTGCCTCCCCTGAAAGTTGAGCCCGGTTCCGCGTCTCCTCAGAACATCAAATAAATTTCTGTCCGTTGAGGTATCATAATCAATGTAAATAGTCTGATCGGGAGTCCCGTATAACTGGCGGGTGACAGGTCTTCTATGCGAAGATTCATAAGGAGAGGAAGAAACTCCCCGCTCACGTCTCCAGTTGTCACCCCTTGCAGTTATTCTTCTTTCCTCTGTAAAAACATTGGGTTCATAATCATAGCCCCGGCCACCTTTAATATCCAGTTCAAAACGCGGGGGATGATTGGCGGGCAGCCTCTGGCTTGAAAGCTCCATATGAGTAAGGCCTTCATACATCAGTCCGCTAAATGCAAAAAAACCACCCCGGGATGTATTTGTAGTGTAAACATCATCATGTCCGCTTCTTATTGCCAGTCTGACCGGGTAGTTATTCAGGGATTCATCTTTTGCAGGATCAATAAGTTTCCCGGCCACGGTTATTCCCGGGTCGGGGGAAACCTGTATCTCCGGAAAATCGCCTGCTATAACATCATCCCAGTTAAATCTCCTCCATCCGTAAGTAAGCAGCAATTGATCTGCCATATCACTCCAGTCGTTTTCATTATCAACAAAAGGCCGGGGATCTTCAACTATTCCTTGTAAATCGGAACTTAACAATAAATAGGAGACAATATCATGATGCTCCGATCCCTGTTCCGGAGTGCCTGTAACGGCCGACAGGGAAAATGTTCCTTCCACGGGATTACCCAGGTGATCATTTACGTTAAGCTCCAGATCAAAATATTCCTCTTCATCTATCATTACTGTACTGATACTGGATGAAAAAGAAAGCTGATCTCCCCTGTCAATAAATACAAGTCTCTCCGCAACAGGTATATAGTTTTCGGTGAAAACAGTGAAATGGGTTATTCCTGAAGAAAAAAGATTTTCATCAATTTTGACCTCAAGGCCGTCATCCT
>PXAP01000109.1 GCA_003567115.1 Bacteroidota bacterium | reverse complement strand
GCATTATTTGTATAAACACTGATCCTGTCCCGCCTGAGCAAATTAATCACCCTGTTTAATAAATATATATTCTGAAAAACACCTCCGCTCAGCACTACCTTATCTATGCCGGTGGAACTGTGTATCCGGCTTACCGTTTCGTGTACGGCATTAGCCATGCCGTTGTGGAACCGGGAAGCAATGATTTCCGGACCTCTCCTCCTTTTCACATCTGCCATCACCTGATCGATCACCGACAGGGTATCTGCCGAAAATTCGTAAGCATCGGAAGTTTCAGAACAGCATATGCTTTCAAGGAGCATGGGCGCCTCGCCATCATAATCCGCTTCAATGCATATACCGGTCAGCGCGGCCACAGCATCAAACAGGCGACCCGCGCCGCAGCTCAGGGGTGAGTTGATCCCCCCGGCAATCATTCTTTCCACCGTCTCAATCTTTTCTTTAGGAATATCATAAAGGGTATTGCCGATCCATTTCTCCGTATCACTATACCCGATACTCCTTAAACAGGCCAGGGCGATCCTCCAGGGGTCCCTTATGGCTGCATCACCTCCCGGCAAAGGAATATAGCTGAAATGACCCCGCCGTTCATAACCGGAATAATCACATACCATAAACTCACTTCCCCATATATTTCCGTCGTCTCCCAGCCCCGTACCGTCAAAGCTTACCCCTATGACCGGCTCATCCAGCCTGTGCTCAGCCATGCAGGATGCAATATGGGCGTGATGGTGCTGCACCCTTATCAGAGTGCTGCCGGTTTTATCAGCCATCCGGGCTGCAAACCTTGAAGAATAATAGTCGGGATGGAGATCACAGGCAATATAAACCGGTTCAAAGCGAAACAGGGAAGAAAAACTTTCTATGGCAGCCCTGTAACGATTGAATGTCCGGTAATGCTCCAGGTCGCCGATATGCTGACTCATTACGGCATGGTTGCCTTTTCCTGCTGCAAATGTATTTTTCAGATCACTGCCTGCAGCGAAGATGCCATCCGAATTAAATGGTACACGGATCATTTCGGGTACATACCCCCTGGCACGGCGTATGATCTGGATGCCCCCGCCGGTCATGCGGCACACCGAATCATCGACAGGATTTATAATTTCCCTGTTATATTGCACCAGTGCATCGGTCTTTACCAAAAAGGTTGCCCGGGCCTCAATATCACCGGCCACTATAGGATCTCCTGAGATATTGGCACTGGTAAATACAAGGGCACTAAGCTTCAGTTTCCCGAACAAAAGATGGTGAAAAGGCATATAGGGCAGAACAGCTCCCACACTATCCAGTCGCCCGCTTACACCGTAAGATAATACACCACCGTTGCTCTCCCCGTTACCCCTGCCGGAACCGTAGCCCTGCCTCAGAAGCACCACTGGCCGGCGCCAGGATTGGAGCAGTTCCAGCTCTTTATCATCTGCCATGCAAAATTCCCTGACCTTATCAGCATCACTGAACATAACGGCAAACGGTTTTCTATCCCTGCCCTTTATCTCCCTTATCCTTTCCACTGCATCGCTGTTCCCGGCATCACATACCAGGTGGTATCCGCCGGTTCCCTTTATGGCAGCCACACCACCGTTTTCAAGTATACTGCAAAGTTTTTCAATATTGAAACTCCCCGGCCGGAGGTCAAGCTGCAGAGAATCAATTATCCCCCTTTTGTCTGTTTTTTTGTGCCCGTTTACCCGGGAGCATAAAGCGGGAAACGGACCGGCATATTCAGATCCATATACTTCCATGCTGTATACCGGACCGCAATTGTTGCAGGCAACAGGCTGCGCATGAAACCTTCTGTTACCGGGATCATGGTATTCCTGCTCACAAGCGGCGCACATGGCAAAGTTATTCATGCTGGTCCGCTCCCGGTCGTACGGCAACCCGGAGATCAGGCTGAAACGGGGACCGCAACTGGTGCAGTTGACAAGCGGATAACCTGTCCGGTGCGCCTGACTTTTCATATCTTCAAGGCATTCAGGACATACTGCTATATCCGGACTGATACCCGTTATGCCCTCCGGAATGGCCTGACTCTCTTTTATAATGAACCGGTCATAACTGCCCGGTGAAACAGGGTGGCTGTCCATACGGGATATGGTTGCCGCCGGGGGTGACTTATCCTTCAAAAGTCCCACAAAACGCTCAATTAAATGACATTCACCCTCTACGTGAATAAGCACCCCGTCGCTGCGGTTAACCACCCACCCCTTCAGTGAGAGTTCACCTGCCAGCCGGTATACGAAAGGCCGGAAACCAACCCCCTGAACCATACCGTCAACAACAATACCAAGTGCTTTTATGGTAGTCGATACTTCCGTCATTTCAAACAATCTGATAGAACATATAATTTATTTTTTTTTCTCCTATGCCGGTTCACTGGATTTTGCAGATGTTATTTACTTTTTCTCCCTGATTTCCGCTCTGTCAGTCAGGTACATGTCTTTTACCGTTTATCCCTGATTCCTGTTTTGTCAATCCGGTATATTTCCTTAACTATTTCTCCCTGATCCCTATATGATACATCAGCCTTTCCATTTCAACCATAATATTTATGTTGTTTACCAGCACATGACCGGGTAACTTGAGCAATACAGGTGCAAAGTTAAGTATTCCCCTGATACCGTTCTCAACCATATAATGAGCAGTTTCCTGGGCTGAAAATTCAGGAACGGCAAGTATTGCAACAGATACATCAAAGGCATCTGCCACCTCCCTGAGGTTTTCAAGCGAATAAACGGGCACTGAGTACCGGCGGGTACGTTTGGCAGGGTCAATGTCAAATGCCGCCACCAGGTTCATATTGCTCTGCCTGTACCCTTCATACTTTATCAATGCCGATCCAATATTCCCCAGTCCAACGAGAACAACATTCTGCTCCTTCTCCCGCCCAAACAGCTTTTTCAACTCATCAAGCAGGTAATCGACATCATACCCCCCACGCCTTTTACCTCGTATGCCGCATTGTGAAAAATCCTTGCGGATAAGAACGGCACTCACCCCGGTCTCCTCCGACAAAGTGTGAGAGTAAGCTTTTTTCAATCCCATCTTTTTCAGACGAAGCAAAGCCATCCTGTAGCTTAAAAGCCGCTTGGTCTGTACAATACCGGTCATTTTATTGTTACAAATTTCACATTTATTATGTCACAATAAATATATGGCCAAATTTTAAAAAACACAAATAAATTTCTTACTTCACTCTATATCTGTATTTTATAATACCTATTGTTATTTATACTAAATATATATTGCCACATGTTTAAAAAATAATCACCGATTGATTGACATTATTGTAACAATTTTTAATATTTTGCTTGTGAAAATATTCACATTTTTATGGGCAAGATTTCTTCCATATCGGCGACTGACTGGCAGACTGTCCTTTTAAACCTTGCCCGTTCTTATTCCTTTTATGCGCCGGTATCATTCAACGGGTCGATGGACTACGAGCTGATAGATGAGGATAATGCCGGCGAAATAGTTTACAACCACCCCAAACCATCAACACCTCTTAAAACATTTTTCCTCCCTGTCAAAGAGAATGTCACGGCCGATTTAAAGGAGCAGAAACCTGCACTTATTATGGGAGCGCCTTCATGCGACCTGGCTGCCCTGGATATTCTTGATGAGATGTACCTGAACAGGGATTATACGGATATATATTATAAAAACAGAAGGAAAAACAGTATACTGATAGGATATGACTGCCAGTCGATGCTTGAAAACTGCCACTGCACAAGCTATGGCATAAATCCTTTTCCTGAAAAGAACTTCGACCTGCTTCTCATAAAACTTGACGACAACCTCCTCCTGCAGTCCGGTTCGGCAAAGGGTACCGCCATGCTGAAGGAGCTGGAAAATCATGCCCGGATTACCGAAGCGGAAGAAAATGATATTAAACGAATTGAGGAAAAAAGAGCCGATCTGAGAGAAGTCCTTACACAGAAAAACAATAAGCTGCCGGGATACGATTCGTCCGGCAGACTGATTAAGGCATCGGACGACAATATCTGGAAATCGTATGCCTCAACCTGCGTCTCATGCGGTGCATGTGCAACCATCTGCCCCACCTGCACCTGCTTTCTGCTGATCGACAGACCGGACTTTGAGAAGATACGGCAGCTTGATGCCTGTCAGTACCCGGGATTTGAACGTGTTGCCGGCGACGAAGACCCGCTGGAAGAGCTGCCGGTCCGGTTCAAAAACCGTTACCAGTGCAAATATGTGTGGAAGCCCCTTAAATTCAAATCAATTGCCTGCACCGGCTGCGGAAGGTGCATAGAGACCTGCATTGGAAAAATAAATAAGAATGAATTACTCCGGGAACTGGCCTCAGAAAACAAAGTATGAAGGATGATAATATATACAAACCCCTCAGGGCAAAACTGGTGGAGGTGATTGAGGAATCACCGACCATTAAAAGTTTTGTGCTTGAACCTGAAAGAGAGTTTTCCTTTGCTACGGGACAGTTTGTAGAGCTAACCCTTAACGGGATAGGCGAAGCGCCGTTCACCCCTTCATCCTCTCCCCTGGTAAAGGATAAAATGGAGATAACCATTATGAAGGCCGGCTATGTTACCGAAAAAATCCATAAACTTAATCCCGGCGAGATTATGGGAATCAGGGGTCCCTATGGCAGGGGATACCCCCTGGAGGAATTTTACGGTAAAGAGATAATGGTGCTGGGCGGCGGGTGCGGCTTTGCACCCCTTCGCTCACTGCTTTACAACCTGGAAGCTGAAAAGGACAGGGTCAAAAAGGTAACTTTCTGCTACGGCTCAAAAAACCCGGCGGAATGTATATATAAGCCCTATATAGATAATCTCAGAAAGATGGATAAGTTCGAGGTGTACCGCACGGTTGACGAGGCCGATGAATCATGGGCCGAAGAGGTTGGCGTGGCAACAGTGCTGCTGGACAAGGTAGAGGTAAATATTGATGATTCGGTGGCAGTAGTCTGCGGTCCCCCGATAATGATGAAATTCGGAGTGATGAAGCTTCTTGAGATGGGCTATACCGACAAACAGATATATCTTTCGATGGAAAAAAACATGTCGTGCGGACTGGGTAAGTGCGGACACTGCATGATGGGTGAGTATTTTGTCTGCATGGACGGACCGGTGTTCCGTTATGATGAGATAAAAGATCAGCCCAATATATGGAAATAGGGAAACAAGGAAATGGGAAACAGGAAATGGGAAACAGGAAACAGATCAACAACCGGAACAGCGTTCTGTTTAATTGCGCAAATGATCGAACATAACACCAAAAACTAAATTGTTACAGACAGGTAATGGCAAAAAAGCTGCTTATAGACCTTGACAGACTGAGGGACAACAGGCCGGGAGAATCGTCCGATCAGCTCAGACCGGATGGGGTGTTAAGTGAATACCCCAACAAAGACGGTAGGAAAACCATAAGGGAGCTGGCCCTGTTCCGCTATACCTGCCGAAGATGCGAAGATGCACCCTGCATTGCAGCCTGCCCGGCCGATGCGCTGGATAAGGACGACGAGGGCATGATAAAACGTTCCACCAACCTCTGCATTGCATGCAAATCCTGCGTGGTGATCTGCCCCTTCGGCACAATGATGAGCGACTTTTTTGAGCATCACCGCACACCTGAAAATTACTTTGATCTTAACGATCCGGATGAGATACTGAAATTTATTGATAATAACCCGGAGGGGGCTGTTCAGTGGGTTGAGATGGAAGAGGATCCCTCCAAAGATATCTATCAGCTTAACGACAGGGTGCTGATAAAAGAAAAAGAGTGGGATAGCATTAAAAAATTAAATCAGGGGGAATAATAATGAGCCGGTTGAGGCTGCCAAGCAAAGCTTAGTAAAATCAGAAACTTTGCAGTTGCCCGAACCAGACGGCTGAAGAGATAAAAAACTGAAGAATGGCTGAGCATCTGTTTTACTTCCTTATTTTTCCGGGACTGCTGTTTGCCGGGGTTGCCGGGGGACTCCTGAGCTGGTTTGACAGGAAGGTGACGGCATGGGTGCAGTTCCGGCGGGGACCGGTTATTATGCAGCCCTTCTATGATTTTCTGAAGCTGCTTCTGGTCAAGGAGACGATAGCTCCGGCAAGGGGATCGGTGCTTACTTTCCTTTCCGCTCCTGTCGCGGGAATGTTTGGGGCATCCATTTCAGCGGTGTTTGTACTTCTGCCCGCATTCGGCATAACCAGCGGCTTCAGGGGAGATATCATAGTTATCTTCTACCTGCTTACCATCCCGTCCCTCTCCTGGATTATCGGGGCACTGGCATCGGGAAATCCTCTTGCATCGGTGGGCGCCTCAAGGGAAATAAAGCTTCTGATCGGTTTCGAGCTCACATTCCTGCTAATTTTTGCCACCGTGATAATGAAGTCGGATATGAGCATCAGCCTTTACGAGATCATTGCCCGGCAGCAGGAAAGCGGTGCACTGATCGGCAGCCTCTCCGGCGTGCTTCTGTTTATAGCGTTGTTATTCTGTATACAGGCAAAAATGGGAATGGTGCCCTTTGATATTGCAGAAGCTGAAACGGAATTGTCGGAGGGGACTTTTATCGAGTATTCCGGTCCCCCCTACGCGTTAATAAAATTCACCAAATATATAATGCTGCTCGTTCTGCCTGCACTGGCAGCTGCGTTTCTGCTCGGGGGACTCCCCTTAACGGGGATATCAATCCTCTGGTCATTGCTGAAGATCCTTGCCGTGGTGCTTTTGCTGACTCTGATACGAAACACCAATCCCAGGGTAAAAGTGGGACAGGCAATGCGGTTCTTTCTGATCTGGATGAATGCACTGGTGATAATTGCTATAATATTAAGCCGTTTGGGTTTGTAAAATAGAAGCTAAAAACTGAAAAACCGTGGGAATAAAGAGTCTTTGCCTGAAAAAATCACTCTGGCTGTTTCACTTCGGAGGTGCGTCATGCAACAACTGTGATATCGAGATACTGGCATGCCTGACACCGAGGTTCGATGTGGAGCGGTTCGGAATGCTGCTGATAGGATCTCCACGCCATGCAGATGTGATACTGGTGAACGGCTCTATCAACAAAAGAGATGAGCAGAGACTTCTGGAGGTTTATGAAGCTGCGGCAAAACCATGTTTTGTAGTGGCCATCGGGGCATGCGGGTGCACGGGGGGTATATTTGCGGAGGGGCATACTTTCGCGGGACCGGTGGACAGGATCATCCCCGTAGATGCATATATTCCGGGATGCCCTCCCAAACCCGAGGCAATACTGGCAGGTGTGGTCAAGCTGGTTAAGGCTAAATTCGGGTGATGGTTAATATACAGGGCACCTGACCGGCGATTGAAGTACAGGCTGAGCGGGTGAGAGGAAATAAAAACCTGACCGGCCGGCAGGAAACCAAAAAACCGGGCAACCCGGGAGCAAAAATATAAACGGGTAACAGGACATAGAAAACAGAAATTACCAAAAACAGATAAAAATTGAGGACTGAAGAATTAACCGGTACATTAAAGTCAGCGTTTGAAAAAGGTCTGCTGAATATCGGGCAGCTCAAAAAGAGGCGGCTGATTGTCCATATCATGCCTGAAGTACTGGTAAGCGTGGCCAGGTTCATGCATAAGCATCTTCATTTCAGGTTTATAATAGCCTCGGCCATGCACACCAAAAAAGGAATTGAGATTCTTTACCATTTCAGTGATGACAGCTCCGGCAATATAATAAACCTGCAGGTGGTGCTTGATGAGAATAATCCTGAAGTTGAATCGCTGACGGGGGTTTTTGTAGCGGCGGACTGGATTGAGAGGGAGATGCATGAAATAATGGGTATCAACTTCCTCAACCATCCCAACCTGGAGAAGCTGCTGTCGGAAGGGAACTGGGCAGAGGGAGTTTATCCGTACCGCAAAGACAACAAGTAACCCATGAGCGAAAAAAAGATCATACCCATAGGACCATATCATCCGCTGCAGGAGGAGCCTGAACTGTTCAAGCTTTACTGCGAAGGGGAAATAGTAAGGGATATCAAATGGGAAACGGGTTATAACCACCGGGGCATAGAGAAGCTGAGCGAGCAGAAAACCTTCGACCAGGTATTCTTCCTTGTCGAACGTATATGCGGGATATGCTCCACCTCCCACCCCTTTGCATTTGCCAATGCCATGGAGGAGATTGCTGATGTCGAGGTGCCCGACCGGGCCAAATATATCCGCTCCATAATCGGAGAACTGGAAAGGATCCACTCCCACCTGCTGTGGGTGGGACTGGCGGGACATTTCCTGGGCTATAACACCGTTTTCATGTGGGCATGGAAATACCGCGAACCGGTGCTCGATCTGTTCGAGATGATAACCGGCAACCGCAACAGCTATGCCATGTTTAAGATCGGGGGGGTAAGAAGGGATATCACAGCCTCACAGATCGGTGAAATTGAAAAGGTGATGCAACTGGTCAAAAAGAAAACCGATCTGCTGACAGGTGCGGTGATGGATGACCCGGTCATTCACGCGCGCACAAAAGGTGTCGGGGTGCTCAGCAAGGAGGATATTACAGATTATGCCGCCGTCGGCCCCACTGCCAGGGCATCGGGGGTGGATATTGACATCAGAAGGGACGATCCCTATGCGGCATACCCTCTGGTGGACTGGAAAGTGATCACTGCAGAGGCGGGTGACGTATTCGCCAAGGCCGAGGTGAGACTGCTTGAAATGTACGAATCGATATC
>PXAP01000363.1 GCA_003567115.1 Bacteroidota bacterium | reverse complement strand
GGTCGGAATCGTCGGCCACAAAGTCGATCACCCTCCTGACGTCAACATAATCGTCGAACCTCTCGACCATGTAGATCAGGTTATTCGTGCCATCAACATACTTGTGCCTTTCGAGCGAGAATGGCACCGGGGGCGAATCGTTCTTCTTTTTCTTCATCTGTGTGATATACCACTCGGCATTGAGCAGCATCAGGTTAACCACCCTCACGTCGGTCCGCACTCCATCAACCTCCTGGGCATACCACAGCGGGAAGGTGTCATTGTCGCCGTGAGTGAAGAGGATGGCATTGGGCGCCGTGCTGTTCAGGTAGTTAAAAGCAAAATCCCTTGCTGTGAATCTGCCCGAGCGGTCATGGTCGTTCCAGTTCTCCGAAGCCATCAGCGCCGGCACCAGCAGGAATGTAAGAACGGTTGCCACTATAGCACTGATATTCAGCGGTATCTTTTTTCTGAGCGTTTCAATCAGGGCCAGGACACCCAGCCCTATCCATATTGAAAAGGCCATGAACGAGCCCGCGTAGGTGTAGTCCCTCTCCCTTGGCTGCAGGGGTGTCTGGTTAAGATAGATGATTATTGCCAAACCGGTAAAGAAGAAGAGCAGCAGCACGATGGTAAAGTCGTTCTTGTGGCGTTTGTAATGGAAGAACAATCCTATCAGGCCCAGCAACAGGGGAAGTGTGTAATAGGTGTTCCTCGATGGGTGGTTAGCTATATGGTCGGGCAGATCAGTCTGCGGCCCCAGGCGCAACTCATCAATAAACCTTATACCAGTCAGCCAGTTACCCCTCAGCAATTCTCCGTGCCCCTGAAGGTCGTTCTGCCTCCCTGCGAAGTTCCACATAAAATACCTGCCGTACATGTGCCAAACCTGGTATCTGAGGAAGAACCTCATGTTTTCTGCAAAGGTGGGCCGGGTGATCATCTGGGTCTCACCGTCTATCGTCACTCTCACCTGCCGGCCCCTCACCATCCCCCACCGCTCATATTCGCGTATGTGTCCGGGACTGCTGTTGCTCCACATCCTGGGGAAGAACCCTGTGAAGTCGGGATGGTGCTCCGCCTCCAGCCTTGGGGTTGTCTCCACATAGCGCCCGTCTTCCATTATATACTGCATTCTTCCGTCTATAACATCGGTTTGCGGAGCCGAGTAATACTGCCCGTAGAGAAGGGGTGCCGTCCCGTACTGTTCGCGCCCCAGGTAGGAGATAAGAGAGAATATGTTGTCGGGCGAGTTCTGGTCCATCGGCGGACCGGCCGACGAGCGGATCACCACCACGGTATAGGACGAATAGCCTATCAGCACCATGGTAAGTCCCAGCAGGATGGTATTGAGTACAGGTTTACGGTTTTTGTGCGTGTACCATAAGCCGTAGGCCAGGAGTGCTGCTGTCAGTGCCATGAAAAAAAGCACACCGCTGTGGTAAGGCAGCCCGAATGAATTGACAAACAACAGCTCAAAAACACTGGCCAGCCGCACCACACCAGGTATGATGGCAAAGACGAAAACTCCCAGCAGCACAATCGATACCAGTGAGGTGTACACAATGCCCCTGGTCGTGACAGGGTATTTTTTGAAATAATATACAAACACTATTGCCGGTATTGCCAGCAGGTTAAGCAGGTGAACCCCTATTGACAGTCCCATCAGGTATGTTATCAGGATCAGCCAGCTTGCCGAATATTTCTGGTCGGCTACATTTTCCCATTTAAGGATTGCCCAGAAAACAAGGGCCGTAAAAAGCCCGCTTGTGGCATATGCCTCGGCCTCCACCGCCACGAACCAGTGAGTGTCGGAGAAGCAGAATGCCATAGATCCCACCAGCGCAGAACCTATCAGCGCCAAAGTCTGCCCTGATGAAGGCTCCTCCTGGTTAACCATTATTTTTCTGCCCAGGTGTGTTATTATCCAGAAGAGCAGCATGACTGTAAAAGCAGCTGCCAGGGCTGACATGGCATTCATGAACATGGCCGCCAGGGAAGGATCGGGAGCAAGCATGGTGAAAAATCTTCCCATAAGAATGAAAAAGGGTGCTCCGGGAGGATGCGGCACCTCCAGCTTATCTGCAGATGTAATACGCTCGCTGGCATCCCACCAGCTGGCTGTCGGCTCCAGGGTCATGAAATATACAGAGACGGATATGAGGAAAACCACCCATCCCCCTATGATATTAATTTTTTTATAGGATGGCATAATATAATGTCATTCGGTTGATAGTAAAGTGTCTGGCCTTATATTTATTTTTTATTCCCGCTTTTTCGTAAGGATAAAAACCTCTCTTGTTTATAATTAATTCTCTCCAGTGGCAAAAATATAACTTTTACAATTAAAAATTGTCATAGCATTTATATAAAATAACCGGTGCTTCTGATTTCGGTATAATTATTGTAAATTCGCATGTAGATGAAATAAAACCTGCAGATCAATGAAAATATGATGGTTTCTTTGGTTCTATTTTTCATGATACTTGTTTTTTCCTGTGCCGGCAACGATATTGCCAATGGGGAAAATTACCACGATAATTATGAGGAGAACCGGATATATGGAAAGGTTGCCGGGTTGCCGGGCAGGACGATTCTGCTTTACGAACTGTACGGCGATCAGGTCAATCTGATAGATTCTGCCATGGCGGAACCGGATGGCAGTTTTGAATTTGTAATTTCCCCCGGAAGGGAGCATGGCTTGTACCGGATTGCCATGGGTAAAAGCAGTTCGGAAGGTCAATATGACCGGCACCGGCAGAGATTTGATCTTATCTGGAACGGCAGCACTGTGGTATTTCGTACACACTATGTCCAACCTGTGGACAGCATGGAGATTATCCTTTCGGAGGAAAACAGGTTGTATTACCAGTTTTTACGGGTCATGGATGATTATGACCGGAAAGTGAGTACTCTCAGTTCCGCCCTGGTCAATTATCCGGCTGATGACAGTTTTTATCGGAGACTGGAACGGCAGTACCGAAGGGTGCAGAACCGCAGGGTAAACTATATAGACAACCTGGTTAAAAGGAACCATGGTACCATTCTGGGGAGTATCGTCCGGTTCCATAAAATACCCGTTATCGGCTCTCCGGCAGACCAGGATAGTTCGGACAGGCTGAAAAAAGAATTTTTTTGCCAGGGTCAGTTTGCCGATCCTGTGCTTTTACGCACTGATCTCATACCCCGTAAGATCATGCGTTATCTTGCACTCTATGCGGGTGATAATGATGATGAGCAGGAGGAGATGATAGATGCCATTGATGTTATAATGCAGCACGCCATTGAAAATGAGGCTGTTTATTATTATGTTCTTGAGTACCTGATCAACGGCTTTGACAGTTTGGACATGGAGCTTGTTTCTGAGCACCTGACCGGGCGTTACCTCCTTGGCAATATCTGCTTTGAGGAAGGAGTGCTTCTGGATCATCTTTCGCTTGCATCGGTAGAGGATCTGAAAGAGGGTGACCCGGTGCCGGGCTTCAGCTTTGAGGCTCTTGACGGTCGGATGGTAGACCTTTATGATATCCGTGCAGAATATACCGTTGTGTTTTTCTGGGGAAGCTGGTGTCCATATTGTGAGGATGTTATGGATGACCTCTACGAGCTTTACCTTGACTACACGAACAGCCAGGAGGGATTTTTGGAAGTAGTTGCCATAGGGATAGAAGATGACAGGCAGATGTGGATTGATCATTTAAACAGGGGAGGATATGACTGGATCAACTACAGCTCACTGCAGAGATGGGAGTGTCCCGTTGTCACCGATTACAGACTTGTCGGCACCCCTACCATGATATTACTCGACAGTGACAAGAGGTTTATCGACGAGCCAACCCGCATAAGAGCGCTCAACAGATTATTATCCAGACGCCTGAGGTAGGAAACCGGCAAACCTGGCCAACGGCTGCCCGGATGGTATAGAACAATAAATATTTGGAATTATGCAAAAACAGGAATCCGAAAGAAAAAATACAGGTAAATCAGCAAAGGCCCCTGAAAAGGATCAATTCAGCAAACGATCCGGTGACGGGCCCTATAACCATTACACCATAGTGGACGATATTTTTGCCGGTCCCCCGGAGACGGATAAAAGCGGGTCTGAAGATGACCGACATAGCTGTATAGAGAGGCTTTGGGAATCGAACCGGGAGATATATGAACTGCTCAGGGCTGCATCCGATATTGAGTCTGCCAGGGAATCCGTTTACAGATATCTTGATACGACCGAGAGAAGGCTGTTTGATGTTGACAACGATTTACATCAACTTGAAAAATCAACCGTAAGGGAATGTATAAGGGTTTTCCGCAGCATACTGGGACCGGTAAACGAGAAGCGCACCGGGACTTCTGCACTTAAAATACTCTGGGAGCTGGCAGGTGGTATGGAAAAAGCGGATGAGAAAGTGGATATAGCTTTCCTGATGGAGTTCATAAGCCTTTTCAGGGGTGTGGCAGGCAGGGCAAATATTTATTATGAACCGGAGGGGACAAAAAAAGAGGTACCCGACTTTATCACCATGGAGGGAGGGGAGGCCTCAGATGCCCGTACCCGTGCCCTTGACGAGATCGGCACCAGTATGAGGAAGCATTTAAGGAAATTTCCCAGCGGACTGGACAGCAATGTGATAGGGTGGAGAGAGGATAACAGAAAAAGAATTCTAAGTTATTTCGGGGGTAGTCAGGAGGACTGGTATGATTACCGCTGGCACCTGAAGAATGTTATAAAGGATGAAAAGCCCCTCCTTGAGCTTATCGAGCTCCCTGAAAAACAGAAGGAGGCTGTGGCAAAGGCTGTCAGGAACAAGATCCCGTTTGGCATCACTCCGTTTTACCTTTCCCTTATCGACAGGCAGTTATCCATCGGCTATGACCATGCAGTCAGGGCACAGGTCATTCCTCCCCCTGAATATGTAGATATGATGGCTGAGAGCAGAGATGAAAGGGAAATGCGTTTTGATTTCATGGGAGAGCATGACACCTCCCCGGCCGGGCTTATTACCCGCCGTTATCCCGGCATATGCATAATAAAACCGTATAACACATGTTCGCAGATATGCGTTTATTGCCAGCGCAACTGGGAGATAGACGAATGCATGGACCCCGATGCCCAGGCTCCTGCCAGTATGATAAACCAGGCCCTGGACTGGCTGGATGAGCACAAGAGTGTGGGAGACGTACTTATTACCGGCGGCGATCCCATGATAATGGATGACGGGATGATTGAGAAAATTCTTGAGAAGTTAGCCCTGAAGGATCATGTCTACCGGGTGCGCTTTGGTACACGTACCCCCGTAGTGCTGCCCATGAGGTGGAAAAAAAATCTTGTCTCCATACTTGAGCGGTTTAATGTTCCGGGCAGGCGACAGATATCAATAGTCACCCATTTTGAGCATTCTTACGAGATAACCCCTGAGGCTGCCGCAGCAGTTGAAATGATACGGAAGGCCGGAATTGGTGTTTATAACCAGGAGGTGTTTACCATCGAGAACTCCAGGCGTTTTGAATCTGTCAAGCTGAGACTGGATCTGAAGAGTATAGGTGTTGACCCCTACTACACCTTCAACATGAAGGGCAAGGAAGAGACCCGCCGCTATATGGTTCCCATAGCGCGCATATTGCAGGAGAGGAAGGAGGAGGCAAGGCTGCTTCCCGGACTGGACCGTACTGACGAGCCGGTATTCAATGTTCCCAGGCTGGGAAAAAATCACCTCAGGGCATGGCAGGATCACCGGGTGGTTATGATAATGCCCGATGGTTCCAGGGTATATGAATTTCATCCCTGGGAGAAGAACATAACACCCGTTCCTCCCTATAACTATGTTGACGTGCCAATATACTCCTACCTGAAGGAGTTGTCTGCCCGGGGAGAGAACATTGGTGATTATCGCACCATCTGGTATTACTATTAGTGCTTTTGCTGATTAATTTACCCCTGTTGGGGTGCTGACAGATAACAAATTGCGGTCTTTTTAATTTAACTAAAAATAAGTGTCTTACAGGCGCGGTAATGTCCTGGCGGGGCTTTGCCAGAAAGGCATGTGTGCTGAAAAAATTCGCGGTGCGAAGCAAAAATCGGGGTTAAAGCCACCTCTGGTGGTGGATAGTCCGATTTTAGCGAATTTTTTACTAAAAAGAATTTCCCGGAGCTCTGCTTTGGGGTAAAAAAAATATTATATGAATTTACGGTGAAGTTGTTTCATCCGGCCTGACTATATGACACATATTTGATGTAATGCAAAAATTTGCTGAATTAGTAAGGGAAAAATGAAATTAATATGGACAGCGAAGTTTTTCACAGCATTGTGGAGGGTGCGCCCGATCCCATTATTATTCAGACCGCAGGTAAATTTGCCTGGTTGAACCCGGCTGCCTGCCGGCTGATGGGAATAAGAAACCCTGAAGATCTGATTGGCAAACCATTTATGGGACAGGTTCATCCTGACTATCAGGATATCGTTGGTAAGTGGATACAGGCCTTAACTGAAGGCCGTATACAGGAAAAGGCATTACCTGAACATAAAATCATCGGGGTAAAAGGCAATGAAATATGGGTTAAGGGTACGGGCAAACCTCTTACCTTTAAAGGTAAATCTGGTTGTGTGGTTTTTGTACATGATATAACCGAAAGCATAATCACTGAAAAACAACTTAAGCTCCTTAGCCGCTCTGTAGAACAAAGCCCTGTTTCTATTGCAATTACTGACATTGACGGGCATATAGAATACGTAAACCCGGCATTTGAAAAAACAACAGGGTATTCCCGGGAAGAGATAACAGGAAAGACCATGAGGGTTTTAAAATCAGGGAGTCATTCCCGTGAATTTTATAAAGAACTGTGGGCCGCCATCCTTTCTGGCAGGAATTGGTCTGGTGAGTTAAAGAATAAAAAGAAAAACGGGGAAATATACTGGGAAGAAGCATCTATTTCACCCATTTTCAATCAACAGGGGGAGATTGTCAACTTTGTTTCGGTAAGCGAAGACATCACCGGAAGTAAGATGATGGTTGAGCACCTGATACAGGCCAAGGAGAAAGCCGAAGAGAACGACCGTCTGAAAACGGCCTTCCTGGCCAACATGAGTCATGAGATCCGAACCCCCATGAACGCTATTATGGGCTTTGCCGAAATACTCAAAGAGCCCGGGCTGGCCGGTAAGATGCAGAAAGAGTTTATAGACAAAATAGAAAAAAGCGGCAGGCGTATGCTTGATACCGTGAACAATTTGATTGATGTTGCAAAGATAGAAACCGGCCAGGTTAAAATGGATATTTCTGAAGCAGATCTGAACCGGCGGCTTGAAGATATTGTAGCTTTATACAGGCACTGGGCTGAACAAAAAAAGCTGCAGTTGATCTTAAAGGAGCCTGTACCTTCCCGCTATGCTGATTTAAAAACAGACCATACAAAGCTCGATTCCATTCTGACCAACCTGATAAAGAATGCCATTAAGTTCACCGGTAAAGGGAAAGTTGAAGTGGGGTGCACTCATAAAGGCGTTTTTCTTGAATTTTATGTCAGCGATACAGGTATCGGGGTGCCGCAAAACCTGCAAAAAAGGATCTTTAACCGCTTTGAACGGGTGGAAACCGATGATGCCAGATTTTTGGAGGGCTCGGGACTGGGATTGCCGATATCGAAAGCTTATGTTGAATTGCTTGGCGGAGAGATCCGGGTGGAATCTGAAAGGGGGGAAGGGTCAACCTTTTATTTTACCATACCTTTAAATCAAGCTGAAGACCAGAAAGTTCCGGAAACGGAAAGAAAAATTCCCCGGAAAAACGGCATACCGGAACTTAAAGGGGGAAAAATCATGATTGTAGAAGATGATCTTTTTTCCCTGGAAATAATTAATTATCTGCTGAAAAAAACCGGTGCCACCGTGTTGGTTGCCAAAAACGGAAGTGAGGCAGTAAAAGAATTTGACAAGGAGAATGTTGATCTGGTGCTTCTGGATATCCGCCTGCCTGAAATGGACGGGTATGAAGTTTTAAAAAACCTCCGGGCAAAGAATCCCTCGATACCGGTGATTGCACAAACTGCCTATGTGATGCCTGAGGATATCAAAAAGTTCAGGGAGGCCGGATTCACCGATTATCTGGCAAAGCCTGTCGGACATGATGAGTTGTTCGGTATGCTCGGTAAATATCTTAATCCGTAGTAACTGTGTTTTTCTGCTTTTAGCGGGGTTGGCAGGAGCAAAAAAAAATAACAAGAAAGGACAGGAAATTATTTGCAGCAGGGTGGCAGGCAGCATCAATTAACCGGTCACCGGCTGACTTTCAGACCCGTACATAGGTGCGGAAAAGCATCGGGTATTTGTTCCGTTTATCGGCAGGGTGCTTTTTCTCTTCAACCATCTTCCAATTCCCGGCAGTAAATTCTGGGAAGAAGGTGTCGCCTTCAAACTCATGGTCCACTATGGTAATATACATCCTGTCGGCAAGGGGGATCGCCTGCCTGTATATCTCGGCCCCGCCGGCTATAAATATCTCCTTTTCCCCGGAGGTCCCGGTTGCTGAATTATCTCCGGGAGCCCTCACCGGTGATTTTCCTTCTGAAACCAGCTCAAGTGCCTTTTCAAGCGAGTTGGCCGGCAGGCAGGCGGGAGCATTGAATTGGCGGTTCCGGGTAACGACAACATTGATGCGGCCGGGCAGGGGCCTGCCCATCGATTCAAAGGTCTTTCTGCCCATAATAACCGGCTTCCCCATGGTAATTTTCTTGAAATGATTCAGGTCGGCCGGAAGGTGCCAGATAAGGTCATTATCTTTACCAATTACCCTGTTGCGTCCCATTGCCACAATAATTGATATCATAGCCCGGAGATTTGTTAAAGTAAAGCAAATTTTTTCATCCGGTCACACAGAAATTTCACCCTTTAT
>PXAP01000347.1 GCA_003567115.1 Bacteroidota bacterium | reverse complement strand
CTTTTTCGGCAGCTTTTTCATGCAGGAAATTTGCCCAGTAACGGCTCCACTCCTCAGATGCTGTGCTTTCGTTGCTGATGCAGTAAAGTATATGTTCATAATCGAAGGTAACGGAAAGGATCCTGCTAACCAGGGCCTCCTGAAAGGCAAGTACCACAGGCGAGTTGTCAAGCTCCGGTATGGTGCGGAATATGTTGTAATCCCTTGTATAAACGTGATGGCTGTACTCCTCTTCATGCAGGTTGGTCTCTTCTGCCGTATAGTTGATATTGTTTTTCGGGTTGAAGGGATGGGCAGACCAGGCCTCGGCTGAGTAGGCCCCGCCCCATACCTGTCCGTAATCCCAGCGGTCCCATATCTCTATCTGGACAATTATGTCGCGTTCTGCTGTCATATCAAGGAGATTGCGGAACTGCTTCCAGTAGGTCTCGTTCCACCGGTCCAGGTCATACAGTCCGGTAGCCTCATCTTTGTAAAAGGGATAGATATTATTGTCATTATAAAGATCGCTGTCCGGGTCGACACGGTCGCGGCTCGACATCGTGTTCCGGATATAGTTGCCGCCCACAGATACCAGCAGGTCCAGATGCGCTTCAAGTCCGTGCGGGCCGATATTTGGATGGTTGAACGGGTTATCCTGGTCAGGGCCTCCCAGCAGCAGCACAGGTTCTCCCTTGTACTGCCAGTAACGCTGGTCCTCACTCCATGGTTTTATCCTGCGGGCCTCGCGTTCCTTGTCAACAGTCACCGGCAGTAATACTGCAATCCAGTGTCCTTTATCAGGCGCGGTAAGTCTTACCTTTCTGCCACCCCTGATCTGCATACTGTCGCTCCATTCCGCCTGGTCGAGGTTTATCCAACGGCAGTTCCATTGTCCGCTGCCATGAGACAAATCAAGCTCAACAGAGCCCCCGTCGGGGAAATAGAGTGCATACTGACGGCCCGGTTCGGCAAGCAGGTAGGCCTCGTTATCTTCGCGGTCTGACAACAGCTCATTCATAGGTGCTGTGAGTGCCATATCCAGCTCGTTGGTTGCCATGCGGAGGGATTTGATTATCTTTTGGGCGCGGGGACTAATACCCATTCCGAAATCACTTTTCTCATACATCATAGCCGGGTCTTCCATGGGATGCGGCCTGTGAAAACGGGCGCTCGCCGCACCGGCAAAAACGATCCGGCCCATGCGTGCAACCGATTCCTCTTCGCCATGCCTGGCGGCTCCGTAATTCTTGTTGTTGTTGACGGGCCTTGGCCGGGACGAAAGGCGTTCACGCACATACATGATATTGTCGTAATGACCCTGGCCCAGTCCCGGCCATGCGTTGTTCTGCGAGATGTCAACGAAAGAATATCTTTCAGGGTTTTCATAGATATGGGCATGGTCTTCACTGCGTACATCCTCATTTCGGCGCATATCGGTTATATGGACAGGTACTCCGGCATCATCTGCCTTGTTCCTTACATAGTCAGCCCAGTAATCGCCGAATTCAACCTTCTCGCCGGTTTCGTTATGCATACAGTAGAGTATATTGGGATAACGAAGCGAGATGGAAAGCAGCTTGTCAAAATAGGCTTCCTGGTAGCCGAGTACCAGCGCATTGTCATCGAGCGGGGGGACTGTCCTGAAAAAGGGATGCTCTGTCGGATGTCCCACCGGGGGGTAATTTATGGCCGTTGGCAGCCCTGATTCTTCATGGGTGTAGTTTATGTTATTCACCGGGTTATAGGGGTGGTGCGACCATCCCCCCAGTGACTGGTGATCTTCGTACATGTCCCACGGATCCCATATCTCTATCTGCACTATCATATCACGTTCGTGGGTCATTCTGAGAAAGTTTTCGAAACGCTGCCAGTATTCACTGTTAAACCGGTCCAGGTCAAACAGTCCGTCTTCATCTCTCTCGTATGCAAACACATTACCCTCGTTTCTGTGACTCATGGTGTTACGAAGGTAATTGCCTCCTACCGATGCGATAAGATCAAGATGTTCCTCAAGTCCCCCGGGATGGTTGAAAAGGTTATCCTGCCAGCTGCCCCCCAGCAGCAGGACTGTCTCCCCCTTGTAATTCCAGTACCAGGGCGAACGTTCATCAATTTCAATATACTGGTCGGATATTTCAGTTTTGCAGGATGTTCCTGTAAGAATAATTCCTGCAAAACACATAGCTGAAAATAACACCTTGAAAGTAAGCTGTGTTGATTGTTTGAGTAGTTCCATTTCTTTTAATTTTTACCAGGTAGTTTGAACGGTAAGATAAATAAAATAATAATTATGTCACTTATAGCAACCATTTTTTCGGATATATCAGGGGGGTCAACGTTAAGCTATTCAATTTATTTAAACCAACCTTGCATAATTAAATAAATAATTTTAAATTAGCCTTGTAATATTAAATTTAAAGTTAAAAAACACTAAGTTATCAAGCAATATGAATCGATTCATAAATGATTTTTTAGTGAAATGGAAAAATAATGACAGGCGCAAGCCTCTGTTAGTCAAGGGTGCACGGCAGGTTGGAAAGACATTCTCTATAACGGATTTCGCAAAACAATACTTCCCGAATTATATCAGAATTGATTTTGAACGGGACCCAGGTCTGAAAAAAATATTTGATTTTGATTTAGACCCAAAAAGAATTTGTAATGAGATAGAAATAATTAAAAATACAAAAATTGTAAAAGGGGAAACACTATTGTTTTTCGACGAAATTCAGGAATGCAAAAATGCAATAATGTCTTTAAGGTATTTTTATGAAGAAAGTCCCGAGATACATTTAATTGCGACAGGTTCACTGCTCGAGTTTGCAATGTCTGATATTTCATTTCCTGTAGGTAGAGTTCAGTTTTATAATATTTACCCAATGAGTTTTCCCGAGTTTTTATTGGCTCAGGGTAAAGATTTATTATTTGATGTTTTGCAGAAAGAGCCTCAAAAATTATCAAAAAGCATTCACCAGGTTTTACTTCGGGAATTGCGACACTATTTTTTTATTGGCGGAATGCCCGAAAGTGTTAAAACCTATTGCGAAACAGGTTCTTTTATCGACTGTGCCGAGGTTCAGGCAGAAATAATTAATTCATTACGTATGGACTTTGCTAAATACTCTCCAAAAGTTGATAAAGACTGCCTGGATTCTGCCTTAACAGAAATTGCACGTAATGTTGGCAAACAAACAAAATACAGTGCGCTTGCCCAGGGATTCAGTAATCCTACATTAAAAAAGGCTTATGTGTCTTTATTGATGGCAAATTTAATTCACCAAATTCAAGCGATCAATCCAATCGGATTTCCCGTTCAAATTGTATCAAGACGTATTTTTAAGACAACTATTCTCGATATTGGACTTTTGAATTATTTATGTGGCATATCTGCAAGTGAAGAGTTTTTGAAATCTGATTTATTGGCGATTTTCAGAGGAGCATTAGCTGAACAATTTGTAGCTCAGGAATTAGCAATAACACAAAATAACAATATCTATTATTGGGAACGTATGGCAAAAAGTAGTACAGCTGAAGTGGATTTTGTAATTCAGAAAGGGAATAAGTGGTTTCCTGTTGAAGTGAAAAGCGGAAGAGGCGGGAGCTTGAAAAGTTTGCATTTATTTTTGAAGGAATTCAGGAGCTGCGATTACGGAATTGTGCTGTCAACTCAAGAATACAATGATTTACCCGATCAAAAGCTGAAGTTTATTCCAATATATTATACGTTTTCAACAAGCAGAATCACAGACTAAAGATGTAATATTGATCAGGCAAAGCTTTTACCAACAAGCAGATAAGCACCCTTTTGCTCAATCTCCTCAAGATATTGATCTTCTATGAAACAGGCTTTGAAACCGGCTTTGGTCATTTCATCGGCAAAGGTCTCTTTTTCAAAGAGCCCCAGGCTATGGATGTCTGTTTTAATTTCCAGCTTTCCCTGAATTCTTATCAGGAATACAAATGTTGCTTCAAAGCTGTTGCTTTGTGGATATGCAGTGTAATTGTTCTCGATGAATGTCAGCTCAATCGCTTTATTTTTATTGGTTACCCGCTCAACTGTAGTTCTGTCCTGCGGAAAATTTTCAGGGTCGTATCCGACAATTACAAGCAGTAAGCCGTCTTTTTTCAATGGTGTTTTTGCATTTTTGAATACATTGCCAATATGCTCTTTTGAGAGAATATAATTAATGGATTCGGGAATTATCACAGCATCAAAGACCCCGTCAGTTTCAAAATCCTTCATGTCACCCTGTATGTATTCACATTCCGGGTTTTTCAGCCTTGCGCTTTCCAGCATTTTCTCACTAATGTCGACACCTGTAATAGTGAACTGGCCCTTTAGGTGGTGATCGAGGCATCCTGATCCGCATCCCAGGTGCAGAATATTTTTTGTTTTGAGGTTTTCATGTTTTCTTATCCGGCCGGCTATGTAACGGGCAAGCTTTTCGTAATCTTCGATGGTACCGATCATGTCCCATACCCATTGGTATTGGTTGTACAGGCGCCGTTCTTCAGGAGAGGGAACAATTCTCTTCATTCGTATAAAGTTTCATCTGAAGTCATTAAGAGGGCACATTTCTATGGGCCCCGGTCAGATGTGGCAAATTACTAAATATTTTATAATAACGCGATGCCCCTGCTAATTTATTGGAGTTTGTTCGGTAGTGAACATCCGTTGTCCGCCACCGTTCATCCGGTCATGGTGAAGCCAGTATGGTTAAATTCTAAGGTGTTGGTTTGCAAATAATAATAAATTTTGGCACTTTATTGGAGGATACCAGCATCAAAGTATTTAAAATATTTAATTTTACAAAAATATAAGGACATAATGATAAGGAACTACTTACTGATAGCTCTGAGGGTACTGAAAAAAAACACCCTGTTCTCGGCAATTAATATTGCCGGACTTTCCATCGGGCTAGCCGCATCTATCATTATCTACCTCTGGGTTTACGACGAGCTGAGTTTCGACAGGTTTCATGAGAATGCAGAGAGGATCTACAGGGTGGAAAGAGATATGGAGATTGAGGAAGAACGAATGCATGTTCCGATCACTGCTCCACCTGTTGGACCTAAGATGATGGAAGATTATCCGCAGGTTGAAGCCTTTGTCAGGATCGCACGTGATAATATCCAGGTTGAGGATGAGAACAGGGAGTATTATAATGAAAGGCTTTTTTATGCGGACAGTTCATTCTTTGATGTTTTTTCTTTCAGGCTGATTGAAGGAAACAGCGATTGCCTCAATGAGCCTTTTACCATTGCAATTTCAGAAAGCTATGCCCAAAAATATTTCGGTGGCACACCTGAGCCCGGAAGTGTATTGAATGTTAATTATCAGGGTACTATCAGACCTTACAGGGTTACATCGGTGTTCCAGGATTTCCCTCATAACACTCATCTGCAGGCTGACCTTATCGGCTCCTTTTCCTCTCTTTACAGTATTCGTGATGAGCAGATGATGGTAAGCTGGATGGCGAGCAGTATGTATACATATGTACTGCTTACCCGAGGCACTGATGTGCCTGCATTTGAGAACAGCATCCAGGAACTGGTTGATGATTATTTTGCACCTGAATTCAGGGACTTCATGGACTTTGATGACCCGCGTGAATTTCTGCGGCTGGAGTTGATGGCGGTGACTGATATTCATTTGAATGCAAACAGGATATGGGAGATGGAATCTCCCGGTAGCAGGACGTCGGTAATGGTGTTCAGCCTGGTATCAATATTGCTTTTGATAATCGCTGGCATCAATTTTATGAATCTTTCCACCGCCAGGGCTTCCCGGCGGGCACTGGAGGTCGGTGTAAGAAAGGTTG
This sequence comes from Bacteroidota bacterium, assembly GCA_003567115.1. Lineage (GTDB taxonomy): Bacteria > Bacteroidota > Bacteroidia > Bacteroidales > PUMT01 > PXAP01. Next base: position 3,196 of record PXAP01000347.1, on the reverse strand, counting down.
CGGGTGCATCAAAACCTCAGCTGGTCAGGCAATTTCTCGGAGAATCAACACTTTTCAGCTTTATTGCCCTGGTGCTGGCGATAATCCTGATCGAGCTTGCTTTGCCCTGGTTCTCTCAGTTCACGGGTAAATCAATGTCTCTTTCAATGGTTTTCGCCGGCTGGAACCCTTTTATAATTGCTGTTGCATGGCTTGCACTGGCACTCTTTGCCGGCGCCTATCCTGCATTCTTCCTTTCATCCTATAAACCTGCCCATGTGCTGAAAGGCCAAAAAGGCTCTGAAGGAAGCCGGTTCTTCAGGAGGGCGCTTGTTGCAGGTCAGTTTGCTGTTTCGATAGGGCTTATTATCTGTTCAATATCAGTTTACAGGCAGTTGCAGTATATCACCAATAAGGACCTAGGCTATAACCGTTTCGGGTTGATAAATATCCCGGTTGAGAACAGGTCTGTTTTTAATTCATGGGAAGCCCTCAGTGATGACCTTTTAGCAATCCCCGAAGTAAAGGATGTTACCCGGTCGATGGTGATTCCCACAAACATGAGATATATGGATAATCCTCATGTCCTGAGAGATGACCCGGAGACCTGGTTCCCGATTGTCAACAGGGCTGATGACAGGTATCTGGATGTATTTGAGATGAGGCTGCTGGCAGGTTCGGATTTTACTCCTGCAATGGCAGGTGATACAGCATATCATTATATCATAAATGATGCCGCCCGCAGGATGTTCGGTCTCAGCAGTCCGGCCGATGCCCTCGGGCATGAGATCGGGCTTCTTTCAGGACGTGAAGGGCAGACCAGCAACTGGGGTCAGATAACCGGTGTTGTTGAAGATTTTCATTTTCAGCCATTGACGGAGGTGATCAAACCGATGGTGATCAGCTCATCATTTACCGGGCACAACAATATTACCCTGAGGGTTGATGAGAATGAGATCGCGCTGGCAAACAGTCTGATAGGGGAGGTGTGGAACAACCATTTTCCGGCACAGGTCTACCACAGCAACTTTGTTTCGCAAAATTATGACCGGTTGCATCTTACTGAGAGCCGCCTGCAGGTTATCCTTTTGATGTTCACCTTTTTGTCTATTCTTGTTGCCTGCCTGGGGCTCCTGGGGCTGTCGGCTTTTTCTGTTGAACAGAGAATAAAGGAGATCGGTATCAGGAAAGCCATGGGGGCTGACGTCATGCAGGTTATAACCCTTGTAACGGCCGAGTTCGCCCGTCTTGTTCTTCTTTCATGTCTGATCGGCATGCCGCCGGCATATTTTATCCTGCGTGAATGGCTGAATAATTTTCCGTACAGACGGGATATCGAGATATGGGTCTTTGTCGCAGCGGCGGCGATCGGACTTGTAACAGCTATAGCCACGGTTATTTTACAGACATGGAAAGCAGGTCGTGTTAACCCGGTAGAAACGCTGAAGTATGAATAATTTTTATGATAACATAACCGGTTCGTTAATAGTTTTCTCTGATAAATTGTTTGAGCGGTACCTGAAAAATATTCAATCAGGGTATGTGGTCTGTTTTTCTGCCGGCATGTTGCAAGGTATTAAGTAAATTTCGCTAAAATCTTGTAATTTACATCTATAAGAAATCAACATATTTTAACATTACAGTCCTGATAATTAATAATATATACAGATGAAAACATTTAAATCAAATGCCTTTGCAATGACCGGTTTACTTACTTTAGCAGTTGCCGGTCAGAAATGTACCACTGCAGAAAACAGTAAAACAGAAAAACCAAATTTAGTTATAATTTTTGCCGATGATATGGGGTATGGAGATATAGGAGCATTTGGGCATCCAACAATTAATACCCCGAATCTTGACAGGATGGCCTATGAGGGTCAGAAATGGACACAATTTTATGTTGCTGCATCGGTGTCTACACCATCGCGTGCCGGATTGCTGACCGGCAGATTACCTGTCCGATCCGGAATGTGCAGTGATCAGCGTCGTGTTCTTTTTCCCGATTCTGAAGGAGGCCTTCCTCCTGAGGAGATAACCCTGGCCAGAATATTAAAGGATAATGGCTACCGGACCGCCATTTCTGGTAAATGGCATCTGGGACACAAATATCCTTTCCTTCCGACTGATCATGGATTTGAAACTTATTATGGTATTCCTTATTCCAATGATATGGACAGGGTGGCTGAACTGCCCGAAGGATTGACCTGGATAACGATGCAAATCGCTCTTGCTGAGGAGGAAAATTATAAAGCATATAATGTTCCTTTAATGAGGGATGATCAGGTTATAGAAAGGCCTGCCGATCAAAGGACTATTACAAAACGGTATACTGAAGAAGCAGTTGACCGGATACGGGAGTTTAAAGATGAACCCTTCTTTGTCTATCTTGCCCACTCAATGCCTCATATCCCCCTGTTTCGTTCGGAGGAGTTTAAAGATACTTCCCTTGCAGGTTTTTACGGTGATGTTATTGAGGAGATAGACTGGTCGGTCGGACGGATTATGGAAACTCTCAGGGAGGAAGGGATAGAAGAGAATACTCTGGTGATTGTAACATCCGATAACGGCCACTGGCATATCTTTGAAACTCACGGAGGATTCGGCGGCTTGTTAAGGGGTGCCAAAGGGGGTACATTTGAAGGAGGAATGAGGGTGCCGACCCTGTTGTGGTGGCCCGGTCAAATTGAGCCTGGTGTTGTGATGGAACTGGGTACAACGATGGACCTTTTCCCGACTTTTTGCAAACTTGCTGATATAGATCTTCCGGATGACCGGATCTATGACGGTTATGATATTTCTCCCGTGATGTTTGGAACAGGTCCCAGTCCCCGCGATATTGTCTATTTTTATCGTGGCACACAGGTTTTTGCAATCCGTAAGGGGAGCTACAAGGCGCATTTCAGGACCAGGCCTGAATATGGCGATCCGGCTACAACAACCCATGATCCGCCACTTTTATATAATCTGAATATTGATCCGTCCGAGAAATATGATATTGCAGAAGAAAATCCTGATATTATTGCTGAGATACAGGAAATTCTGGAAGAACACCTTGCAACTGTTGTACCTGTTGAGAACCAGCTTGAGAAGTGATCTGTTTAATAACGTTCCGCAAAAGCCGGATATAACAGACAGATGAACAAAATTGATTTACATCAAAATCGGTTGCACACGCGTACAACCTATAGTGACGGCAGGTTAACCCCCGGTTTTCTTG
>PXAP01000299.1 GCA_003567115.1 Bacteroidota bacterium | reverse complement strand
TGCCGGAGACTGGGTATAAAAATCTCAAATACCATAGGTATAGGTAATGATTACAACGATCTTGATCTGTTGAATTTTGCACGCTACCCTTTTGCCATGGCCAATGCCCCGCAGCCGGTCAGGAAGCTCTACAAAATATGCAAATCCAACAATGAGAGTGGTTTTTCAGATGCAGTTTGTCAGATAATAAATTATCCAGGAGCAGAGCCCGGGCCGTGAAAAACAGAAGAGATCCCGGCAATTTGAAATACTGTAAATGAATTACCCGTAAATTTATAATTGTTTTACCGGCTTGACACCTGTTTTATATAATTAAATCGAATCCGGCAATTAAATTTAATTCAATTCGTTACTATTACCTGTCATCAGTGTCCGGTCAACTTTAACAAAAGGATAACTAACCTATTAAATATCTGATTATTCTGGCATTATTAGTCGCGTTTCAATTTCGTTTAAAAAATTGTGTTTTGGCTTAGATTAACAGAACTTTAATATCGATATTCAGATAAATATGAATATGAAGTTTGATAAAAAATATTTAATCGGGCACTTGTGATTACCTGTACTAAAATTAAAGATAGCTGATTTTGGTAAAGTCAAAGTATTTGCAGAACTTTGCAGAACCAAAAAATTCTATGTAAGTTACAAATTACAAAATATAATTAAAAACACGATATTTATGCCCTGGTTATGGAATGCAGTAATATTATTGGTCGCTTACCTGCTGGGATCTATACCCAATGCTGTCTGGATCGGAAGAGTTTTTTTCAAAACGGATGTGCGGAATCATGGCAGTAAAAATGCCGGCAGTACAAATACCCTGCGTGTACTCGGATATAAGGCCGGTATTCCTGTTTTGATGCTTGATATCTTAAAAGGTTTCCTTGCTGTAAAATTGATATATCTTACCTTTTACTATATACCGGCTACAGGTGAATATATTAACTTCCAGTTATTACTCGGACTTGCGGTAATTATCGGTCATATATTTCCCGTTTTTGCAAATTTCAGGGGAGGTAAGGGTGTAGCCACTCTTCTCGGAGTTATTCTTGCTATTGACCCGGTTTCCATCCTTATATGCGTAGGAGTTTTTATGGTCACGCTGATCATTACCAAGTATGTGTCCCTCAGTTCAATGATAGCAGGGCTCTCTTTTCCGGTTCTGGTTATTTTTGTATTCAACACCACCACTTCATCTCTTGTTATTTTCTCCCTTATAGTTTTCGTGCTGCTTCTTTTCACCCATCAGAAAAATATCGAGAGACTGGTAAGGAACCAGGAATCAAAGGCAACTTTTCTGTTTAAGAGAAAAGAAGGATGACGGGATAAAGAACTACCCGGAGGCAAAATCCCTGAAAATCACGTAAACTCATTTACATAAGGATCATGAATAAATTCTTTTTCCAGGTATTGAGTAAGATAGCGAAGAGAGATATTCGGGATCAGCTGACCCCCGTCTGCCAGTGTTATTCTGCCTGTTTCCTCTGATATTACAACAACTGCTGCATCAGTTTGTTCCGACATTCCCAGCGCTGCCCTGTTCCTCATTCCAAATAACGGAGAAATATTGGGGTTTTCTGATACCGGCAATATGCATCTTGCCGCATGTATCTTGTCGCCTATAACGATCACTGCACCGTCATGCAGGGGACTGTCTTTGCCGAAAATACTCTCGAGAAGACGGCTGGAGGTAATGGCATCAAGAGTGTCTCCTGTTTGTGAATATGGTTCCAGTTCGGATTTGCGGGCTATTACAATCAATGCACCGGTTTTTTTTTCAGCAAGATTTTTTATGCCTTTGATAAGGGAAGTGACTCTTATCTTCGGCCTGCTGCCGGTAACCGAGGTAAAAAGCTTCTCTATGGAAAAGGCACGGTTTGCGATATGCCTTGTTCCTATCAGAATGAGAAAACGTCTTATCTCCTGCTGAAAAACAATAATCAGGGCTATTACACCCACACCAATAAACTGCCCCAGTATTGAACCGAGAAGTTGCATGTCAAGTGCCCTTACCAGCAACCAGACCAGGTATACTGCAAAAATACCTATAAAGATATTCATGGCAATGGTGCCTTTAATCAGCCTGTAAATCTGATAGAAAAGAAGGGCAGTCAGAATAATATCAAAGATATCAAGGACCCTTATACTGATAAACAGATCAATCATAGAATGGGGGAAAGAAGTATTCTGTTAACTATAATTTAATAAACAAAATTATTTTATTTTCAGATATTCAAAACATAAAATACAAATATATACCGGATTTCATGATGACGAGGCGGAGAAATCCATCAACTTCCTGACCACCTTTATCGTGTCTCTGGCTTCTCTGACATCGTGTACCCTGAATATGTCTGCTCCCTTTAACAATGCTGCTGCATTAAGGGCTATCGTTCCCGGGAGTGCTTTATCCGGATTGACCTTCAGGGTTTTACAGATCATGGACTTTCTCGAAAACCCGACAAGCAGCGGCAGTTCAAGTATACTGAACTCATCCAGTCTGCCGGCAAGTGTGTAATTATGTTCAAGAGTCTTGCCAAATCCAAAACCTGGGTCTATTATTATATCCCTGATGCCCAGGCCACGCATTTCATGCACCTTTTCAGCAAAATACCCTATAATATCATTTACCACATCCTTGTAGCGGGGAGCCGACTGCATGGTTTGGGGTGTACCCTGCATATGCATTGCAACATACGGCACCTGCAGCTCTGCTATGGTTTCATGCATCCTCTCATCCATGTCACCGGAGGAGACATCATTTATCATGTCAGCCCCGAATTCACTTACCATCTTTTTTGCTACCCCGGCACGATAAGTATCTACCGATATAATCAAATCAGGAAATTTATCTCTGACAATACCCAAAACCGCAGAAAGTCTCCGGATTTCCTCATCTTCACTTACCCCCCCGGCACCGGGTCTGGTTGAAACAGCACCAAAATCTATTATTCCGGCACCATCTTCAATCATTTGGCCGACATGCTGAACAGCAGCAGAGGGATCCGGATGCCTGCCACCGTCATAAAAAGAATCGGGTGTGTAATTAAGTATCCCCATGACCAAAGGCTCGGCCAGATCATAAAGAGATCCCCTGATACATAAAGTCCGCTTTTTATGGAAATCAAACATTATCCTGAAAAAATTATTACCGAATAAAACTACATATTAATTTCATAAGGCAAACCTACACATTATTTCATAAATTTCTCCGATTCCGGATTTACATTTAATTCCGGGAACTTCCTTTGTAAAATCCCATTATCCTTTCTCCTCTGTAATTGTCTTGATTCTGTTTATACCGGATAATTAAACCAGAATTTGTTATTAAAATAATTTATTACACACATTATCAAATTACCGCAGCGATCAGCTTTTAGTGATGTTCATATTAACATATTTGTAAATCAAGCAATTAAGTTCGATTGAAAGAAATGGGATTAAATGTATTTAAAACTTGTCATATTTTTTCGCCATTTTTGCAGGCATATAAACCAACTGTCTAAAAAATGTCATTTGTGGTCATTGAGGGCCTGGACGGCTCAGGCAAATCTACCCAGATCAAACTTTTACGCAGATATCTTGATGAAAACAGGATAGTATATAAATATCTTCATTTTCCCAGAACAAGTGAGGGTGTTTTCGGTGAGCTGATCTCAAGGTTTTTGCGCGGAGAACTTGGGAAAATCAATGAGGTCAACCCCTACCTGGTATCACTGATTTACGCGGCGGACAGACATGATGCAAAAGCAGAGATGCTTGATTGGCTTTCGGAAGGCCGTTTACTGCTGGCGGACAGGTATGTGATGTCAAACGTGGCTTTTCAGTGCGCCAAAATGGGAACCGACAAGGACAGGAAAGAGCTGAAAGAGTGGATCTTTAAACTTGAATACAAACATTACGGAATCCCGTTGCCTGATCTGAACATTTTTCTGGATGTCCCTTTTGAATTTACCAGGGAAAAACTCGGCAATAACCGTGATGGCAATGACCGTGATTACCTGAAGGGCAATCAGGATATTCACGAGGCAGATCTTGATTTCCAGCAAAGGGTAAGGCAGGTATACCTTGAGCAGGCAGAAAATAAGAAAAGACTAAGACTTGTTAGTTGCTGCAATGAACAAAAAAAAATGCTCAAACCGGAGAAGATCTTCAGCAGGATTATATCCCTTCTCAAGGAGGAAAAAATTATTGAATAACTGCTATTTTAACCTGTAAAAAAAAGCCAAAATATTATATATAACATTTCTCCTGTAAAAAAGCACAAATTTTGTATTAATAAAATATCCAAAATTTGTGCTTACAGTCGGAACCGCTTCGCTTTCCCATGAAATTTTTTTCATCCGTCTGTGTGTATTTTCGGATAAAAAAAATTCATGTACATTTGCAATATCCATTAATATCATATTAACCTCAAAGTTACCATGTCTCAGAATAAGCCTTCAAATTACCTGCTTCATCTTTCAAGAATTATTGCAGGGGCAGTATTTGTCTATTCCGGATTTGTAAAAGGAATTGACCCGCTTGGTTCAGAATATAAGTTCGTGGACTATTTTGTGGCTTTTAATATTGAGTTCCTCGAACCCCTTGCCTTCACCTTATCCGTAGCTCTGTCGGCCGCCGAAATGCTTATAGGAATTGCCCTGCTTGCAGGCGTTCATATGATTCTGGCCTCATGGGTACTTCTGCTGTTTATGAGCTTTTTTACAATACTTACCTTTTTCATTGCACTGAATGATCCCGTGGCGGACTGTGGTTGCTTTGGTGATGCCATAATCATGACCAACTGGGAAACTTTCTGGAAAAATTTGGTACTGATGGTTTTTGTTCTTCATATTTTCTTTAAGCGCAATGAATTCACTCCATTTTTCCGCAAGCCAGTTTTTGAATGGGGAGCTGTCATTGGTTTCCTGCTTATCATCCTGGGAGTTTCAGCCTGGTCATACCGGAACCTCCCTGTTATTGACTACAGGCCCTTCAGGGTGGGAGCCGATATAGAGGAAAAGATGAGTGTCCCTCCCGATGCACCGGCCGATGAATATGAAATCACATTGTATTACGAAAAAGATGGTGAGGTAAAACCCTTTTCCACTGACAGTCTCCCGGGTCCCGAGTGGGAATGGGTAAGAACCGAAAGCACCCTTGTCAGTGAAGGTTATCAGCCTCCGATTACAGATTTCTTTATTGAAGGGGTGGATGATGGAATTGATTACACTTATGATATTCTGCAAGATCCACGATACACTTTTATACTTGTTGCCTACAATCTTGAAAAAAGTTCAGAGAAAAACATTGAAAGGATAAACCGGATTGCAGAATGGTCCGCTGAACAGGGATTTAACTTCATATGCCTGACAGCCAGTCCCCAGTCCCGGATCAATAACTTTATTGAAAGAACAGGTGCCCCATACAATTTTTATCACTCCGATGAAATTACCCTTAAAACCATTATAAGGAGCAATCCGGGACTGCTCCTGCTGAAGGAAGGAACTATACTGGCTAAATGGCACTACAGGAATATCCCTCATGCAGATGAACTTAAGGAAAACCTTCTGTCTTATTCGATGGAGATTCAGCAACAGTCAATACATAACCTGATAACCTACGGTTACCTTCTGGCACTTTTTCTTTTGCTGGCACTTCTGAAACTTGTCAGGCCGGTAATTGACAATAAGACTTCATGATGCCGGTGATTACGGAAAAAATTCGAAGAGGGATAGGCAGCCTCTTTCCTGGTAAATCAAAAACAGTAAATATAAAAAATGTATTTTAGCGCTCAATAAATAATCTTATATCAAATAACAGATAAAAAACTGAATGTCATGAGAAGAAAAATCGTTGCAGGAAACTGGAAAATGAATACCACTGTCCAGGAAGGCCTTGAACTGGCTGAAGCAGTAGCAAAAAATGCTGAAAAAGGAATGCCCGAAGGTGTTTCAATTATCCTGGCCCCTCCTTTCACCCATATTGCCGGAATTAAGGAAGTAATACCTGACTTTATCGGACTTGCTGCACAAAACTGTGCAACAGAAGAATCCGGGGCTTTTACAGGTGAGGTATCAGCAGGAATGATAGCCTCTGCAGGTGCACAATATGTAATAACGGGACATTCCGAAAGGAGATCCATCTACAGGGAAACTGACCTGGAATTAAACAAAAAAGTGAAAACAGCTATTAAAAACAAACTGAGCCCTGTATTCTGCTGCGGAGAAAATCTGGATGAGCGTCAAAAAGGCATCCATTCTGAAGTTGTAAGGAAACAGATAGAAAAGGGGCTGGCAGACATAACAAAAGATGATTTCCAAAAGATCATTATCGCATATGAACCGGTCTGGGCAATCGGCACCGGAAAGACAGCAACACCCGGACAGGCGCAGGAAATGCATCATTTTATCAGAAATCTGCTAAAAGAACTGTACGGGGAAAAAATCGCGGACCAGACCAGCATTCTTTACGGGGGAAGCTGTAAGCCATCCAATGCAGCAGAAATTTTTGAAAACATTGATGTTGACGGTGGGCTGATTGGCGGAGCGTCACTCAAGGCTGATGATTTTATGGCAATTGCCCGTTCATTTTGATAACTTTTTTTTCAAATATGCGTAGAACTTCATGAAATGATTGTAGATCGAAGTACATTGAAAAAACGTCTCATTTGTAATCCGGAGACGTTTTTTTTATGACTGAAGTCTGTTCCGAAAAAATCAGAATATAATTTAATTCAGCCTGAATATGCAGAAACATCTACGCCCGGACTCAACCCTGTCAACTATTTCAGTAACAAACCCCGCCTGAATATGCAGAAACATCTACGCCCGGGCTCAACCCTGTCAACCACTTCAGTAATAAACCCCGCCTGAGTATGAAGAAACATCTACCCGCTATTATTCTTTCACTATTCGTACTTTTTAATCAGGACAATTATTCTCAAAGCAGACAACGGTTTTCCGGTGACCCAGATTTGTTTTCCGGTGAACTGACCGGTTATATGGGGAGCAACCTTACGGAAAAACAGATTACCCAAACCGAAGAATTTATCAGCCAGTGGAATTCGGCAATGTTCAATGCTGCAGAGATGCAAAATATAATGAATTCGGTCAACATGCTGATTGGAATCAATGCAAGACCGGTACCCCATATGATCAACTACATTGAAATGTTGACAGCTTTTATTGAACATGACCCTGAAAGGCACAACTACCCTGTATGGCAAAAGGCATTTACACATATGCTTGATAAGGATGGTCTCTCTTTGCAAAGAATCAATGAATTCATACTCACGACCACCCGGCTAATTTCCGAAAACATACTATACAAATCAAGTTCAATTGAATGGAAATCAGAAAATTCAAATTTTTCTTTTTCTTTGGAAGATTCACTTGCCATTATTTTCAATCAAACGGTTATCAAAGGATTTAATCATATTGATACCCTTGCAATATCAGACACATCCGGAAGCCTTTGTCTTCTTAATCATACATGGAAGGGGAATGGAGGGAGAGTAACATGGGAAAGGGCAGGACTGGACCGGGAGCAGTCTTATGCTGTTGTGGACCGGTATACAATTGATCTGAGCAGATCGGAATACCACGCAGATTCTGCATTGTTTTATTTCAGGCAATTCTTTCAAACTCCTGTCACCGGTAAACTAACCGACAGGATAATGAGCAGAAATAACCCCGGTGATGCCGGTTATCCCAGGTTTACCTCCTACCGGCAGAATTTTGTTATCAGCAATATATTACCGGATATTGATTATGAAGGAGGATTAAGCATGCACGGAGCCAGGCTGATCGGTTCAGGTGGTGATCAGGATAATGCCAGACTGATATTTTATCGGGAAGGAGGGAAATGGCTTACAGCAGAATCACAGAATTTTGTTTTCAGATCCCGTGGAGTAAGCTCGGTAAGCACAAGTATTCTCTTTACCCTCGAAAATGACACCATTTATCATCCTGATATGCATCTCAACTATCTGGAAAATACAAAAGAGCTTTCACTTAATCAAAATGACAAAGTTATTTCCCAAAGTCCCTGGTATAATCAGTTCCATCAGGTTGATATGAAGTTCGGACAGCTTTTGTGGAAGATGGATGAACCAGAAATGCGTCTTACAATGCCGCGTGGAAGCTCCATGGGGAACGCAAATTTTGAATCTCTTAATTTTTTCGATCGAAACCAGTATCAGAGCCTCCAGGGTATGGATAACAACCACCCCCTGTTTTTGATAAAAAAATTTTCAGAAGATTACAGCTCCTCTGAAATTCCTGCAGAAGAGTATGCACGGTTTCTGCGAAGACCCCTTACCCAGGTCAGACGTCAGTTACTGGATCTGACACTTCAGGGTTTCATTTTTTATGATACAGATACAGACCTCATACGCTTAAGAGACAGACTGTATGATTATCTTCAGGCCAATATCAGGAGGATCGATTATGACATAATAAATTTTCCCTCCAGTACAAAAGCCCCCCTTGAAAATGCAATACTTGACCTCAATACATCCGAACTGCAGATAAATGGCATCCCAGGGGTTTATATCAGCAGCAGTCAGAATGTTGATATTTTCACAAATAACAATACAATTATTTTAAAACGGAACAGAAATTTTTTATTCGATGGAATCATTAATGCCGGAAATCTGAGTTTTTACGGTGAAAATTTTGGTTTTAACTACGATAAATTCAATGTCAGTCTGCAAAATATTGATTCGATCAGTATGCGGACAGAGACATGGGAAACAGATGCCTACGGGCAGGCCAGGCTGACTAACGTAAAAAACCTTATACGAAATGTTACCGGAGAATTAAATATAGACAATCCCGACAATAAATCGGGCAGGGTGGATTATCCTGAATTCCCCAGATTCAGCAGCTATGAGAATTCATATGTTTTTTATGAACGCCCGGATATCCATAACGGGGTCTATAATTCTGAAGATTTTTACTTTGAGCTGTATCCTTTCGTAATGGATAGTCTCAATACATTCAGGAATGAAGAACTGCGCTTCAGGGGAAAGCTCGTTTCTGCAGGTATCTTCCCTGACATCGAGGAGGTCCTTATA
>PXAP01000321.1 GCA_003567115.1 Bacteroidota bacterium | reverse complement strand
AGCCTGCCTTCCGCCTCAAAAATATCTCCTGAAGGGTCAATTATCCTTGCATCGACAGTCAGTCCCTCCGCCAGTCCCCACTCAATTCTTTCAAGAGAGACAATCTCGCCTGCCCCCCCGACCGGCAGAATCTCACCGCTTATATCTCCGTCTACATAACCACCCATCACAACCGGGTTTTCAAGGTCGCCAATCTGTATTTCCAGGTCGTAGCAATAGACATCAATCTCTGCCGTCCCCATCCCGTTCCCTTCGAAATCCAGATTAAGGGTGGCATTACCGTTAAGGGTGATTGAGTGGGCTCCCGTAATGATTTCCAGTTCTTCCAGATCAACCACTTCCGCAAAGCCGGGAACAAGTTCGATACGCTCAAGCTGTTCAGTATCAACATCACCCATAAAATCGCTTACCACAAAAGTAAATATTTCAGTCCGCCCGTAATCGCTTATGGGAATTTGTCCGTTTATTTCACTGGCCCTTACCTGCCAGGCATATTGCTTGCCTGTTTCAAGTCCAAGGTATTCAGAGGTATAAATAAATGCAGGCTGGCTGGTTGTTATTCGTGCATGCTCGCGATTGGCCCGGATAGCCTGCAGAGGTGTTTGTCCTTCCAGCATCTCCACTATAAGGACTTCATATTCGAACTGGAACATCGGCATGCCTATGACAGGGGTCCATGTAAAAACCGGGAAAACAGAGGGTGCATTTCCGCCATCAACAGGTGCCATCAGGACGGGAGGCTGGGGAAACCTCACTTCAAAAGGAGTATATGATGGTATGGAAGCTACCGTTGCAAAGGGATCTACACATACAACCTCAACCTCAAGCATGTAATCTCCTTCAGGAATAATGCCTTCACGGGCAACCTGCTCCTGGAGCCGGTCCGACAGGTAATCAACAGGGTTCTCTGAGAACCGTACCATGGGGGTGTCATCAAATGTCCGGTAAAGATAATTCCCGGGCGTAAATACCACAGGATGCGAAGTAACCCTGAACAGCTCCTCCCCCTCGCGGGAAAGAGCAATTTCAAAAACAAATCTGACGGGAACAGGATCAGGGTTGTTGTACTGTACCTGGATATAATAATGCCCCTGATGGTATTGTTGTTCAATGTCGCTGATATAGGGTGACGAAAGAACAGGCGGCACCCCTGAAACCACTACCTGAACAGTTCCCTGGGCGGATGATTTCCAGGTAAGACAAATAAAAAGAAACAGACATAAAAACGTTAAATTAAACCATCTGAAGCCTTTCATAAATAATCTCATTTATTCTTTTATCCAGCTCCACTGATATCTTTCAGAATAGACAGATATCGATCAAAATCATATATTTTTATATTTATTTTAATTTCAGTACTTACAAGGCTATTATATTATGGCTTATATCTGCTAGTTATCGGTTACGGGTATGGTGTCGCTTGAATTGATAAAAAATCGGGAGGAACAACAAATGGTGTCTTTTCATATTTTCCATTTTCATCATCCTTTTCGCAGGATACAAAAAGTACAGAAAATAGTGCACGTATATAGTAAAATAGCTTTATCATGATATAAATTTTTCTCAAAAAAACATAATCTGCATCATAAAAAATTGGAAAAATGCGACAAAAGGCACTTAATTAAAGAATACCTGCAAAAAGACTGTTATATATATCTTCCTTTTTAAAATAATTAACAGGTGAACGACCCGTAAATTCTTTAAACTCATTGATCAGGTGAGACAGATCATAATATCCCAAATAAAATGAGATATCCTGCAAATTTAAATTCCTGTTATGCTTTATAAGGTGATAAGCTTTGTTAAAACGAAATATTCTTTCCATTATTTTTGGACTTATACCAACATCTTCCATAATTCTGCGCTGTATAGTACGGCTGCTTTTATCCATTATTTGTTCCAGTCCTTCTGTATTCCGGTTAATATTGTCTTTTAAGTGATTAATTGCAGCACATATAACCGAATTGATGCTATCAGAATTCTTTTTCAATAACATACGCAGATGATTTTCAATAATCCCGATTCTCATATTATCATTATTTGCCTCAGATAGCTGATCATAAATATCTTTTTGCATCTTCGGGATTATATCATTCAGGCTGGTAGCCCTGTTTGTGAATTCTGAACTTTTAATTTTGAACAGGGCTTTCAAAGAATATGGTTGAAGCTTAACACAAAGGCTGTTGATATGGTTATTAAAATGTAAAAGTATTGACTGTGTAATTTGTCCGCCAATAAAAGAGTCGTAAGATACTTTCGGTGACCTTTCATCTGATGAGCAAACAGAAACACTATCGCCAAAATGGTAAATCAGTTCGGGGTAACCGGAAGGAGAAATTTGTGAAAGGGTTTTAAATTTTTTCGTATCCTTAACTTGTACTATCCAGTAATTTTTGATAAAAAAACACAAATCTTCTGCAGGATAGAAACACCTGATACTGAAATCATCTGCAGGGTATAATGTTTCTTTCTCATTTATTCCGGAGTAAATCTCCACAGGCTTTTCCATGGTTTGCGTTTCATTTTACCAGGCAATCACTCCTGATTCCATTCTCATTGACTGTTAAGCTAATCGCACCTTTTAACAAATATATGGCATGCTAATGTGATTTGCAAATGTATGCAATACATGTAATCGTCCCCGGCTTCATTGAAGGGCAGAAGGGGGTGTGCAAAAACTAATTTTTTCTTGCACTAACCTTCAATCAATGAGCCAATATATTTTATCTGTTTTTTCAAATTCTAATCAGGTTATTTCTCTGTAATTCGGTCTTTTAGCTTTGCATACAATAGATAAATACCCCCTGTCAAGCTAAAATGCATTCAGAAATCAAGTTACAATATTTTTTTATTTTTCAAGTGTTCATGAAAAAAAAAGTTTTACAAATTTGTAACTTTAACCGGTTTATCATGTTGTATAAGGAATTATCATAAAATTCCAAATATGAAGCAGTCGAAAAACTTCTATCCTGTAGTACTGATTATGGGAGCAATGCTTATAATTGCACTTGCCCTTGCAATGATTTACATACTTGAACGTCTTGAAGAAGAGCAGGAACGGACTGTTCAACAGCATGAATTAAGTGCAGTGGGACTAAAGGCTGAACCGGATTCCAAAGGCTGGCGGCCTCTTTTTAACGGCCACACCCTTGACGGATGGGAAATAACCAATTTCGGTCCGCAGGGCCCGGTTTCAGTAAGAGACTCCTCCATAATTCTCAATTTCGGCGATGGCGCCACAGGCATTACATGGACAAAGGAATTCCCGGTCACAAACTATGAAATATCCCTTGACGCAATGCGGGTTGACGGTAA
This sequence comes from Bacteroidota bacterium, assembly GCA_003567115.1. Lineage (GTDB taxonomy): Bacteria > Bacteroidota > Bacteroidia > Bacteroidales > PUMT01 > PXAP01. The sequence goes on along the minus strand of PXAP01000321.1, from coordinate 5,806 downwards.
TGATTTTTTTTGCGGACTTACCTTTCCGGTAGAGGACGAGCATTGCACCCTTATTACGGGGGGGTGGGGAGGAATGCTTGTAGGCATAAGCAGCATCGACGGGCAGGATGCTTCAGAGAATTTCACCACCAACATGATCCCCTTTCAAAACGGTCGCTGGTATAATATCAGGGTCATTGTCGACAACAGATCAATACGCTGTTTCATTGACAATGAGGAAGTGGTTACCGTTCCAACAGAGGGCCACACCTTTTCCGTACGGTCAGAAGTAAGCCTCTCCAGGCCTCTGGGAATAGCCACCTGGGTAACCACGGGAGCAATAAGAAACATCAGGTTCAGGGAGATATAATAACACACCGGATATAAAGATTAACTGATCGCTACAGGAATTAACAACCGGGACAGCCCTGCCCTTCTGCTTTTAGCTGTTAATCCCTTTCAACACCAACTAAGACCTGCTACCCTTGTAATTAAGCAATACTCCGGGTTTGCCCTGCAGATAATTACCTGTCAGGTGACAGCAGCAAAAGGGCCGTTTACTGGGACCATTCGGCAGGCTCCCTGTCCCAGCGGTGCTTTTCAAGTTCTTTTACAAGTTCGCGATCAAGCGGACCTTTATCACTGGCGGCCAGATTTGATTTAACATGGTGAGGTTTTCTCATCCCGGGAATAATGGTACTTACTGTCGGCTCGGCAAGAATGAACCTGAGAGCCATTTCGGCCATGGTCATTCCTTCCGGAACCAGTGGCTTGAGCCGGTTGGCATGTTCAACACTGGAAGCAAGGTTTTCAGGCACAAAGTAGGTATTCCTCCAGTCCCCCTCCGGCCATTCGCTGTCAAGGGTCAGGTTGCCGGTAAGGGAACCCTCATCAAAGGGAACCCTGGCAATCACGGCAACATCATGTTCGCGGCAGGCCGGGAAAAGTTCATCTTTGGGGTTCTGGTCAAAAATATTATAAATAACCTGTACACTGTCAATCAGTCCGCTCTTTACCGCTTTCACTCCGTTCCATGGTTCCCAGCGGTTAATGCTTATGCCAATGGCATGAAACAGGCCCTGCGATTTCAGATCCTGCATCTTGTTTATCCACCTGTCATCTTCAAGCCACAGATCCTCCCAGGTATGGAGCTGCATAAGATCAAACGAACCGACTCCGGCAGCGGAGAGGCTCTTATCAACATACTCTTCAATATGGTCAGGCGGAAAGCAGTCGTCCAGACTGTATTCCCTTTTGCTGGGCCATTTAAAATTCCCGGGAGGTATCTTGGTGGCCATGTATATTTTTTTTCCGCTATTGGCTCTTACAAGCTCGCCAAGCAATTTGTCACTCTTGCCGGCGCCATAGCCCCAGGCAGAATCAAAGAAATTACAGCCTTTATTAACAGCCAGTTGCAGTGATTCCATAGACTCTGCATCATCCGATCCGGTCCATCCCCCCATTCCCCACATACCATATCCTATTTCACTGACTTTCCAGTTTGTCCTTCCGAATTTTCTGTATTTCATAATTGGGTGATTTAATTCAGACATTTTTTCAACTATACAGAGGGAAAAGATACCCTTAAGTTTCAATGACATGTTGCCTTAGTGACACAAGCAGTTCCCTGTACCGGGTAATCTCCTCCCTGATACGGATTATAAAGTCATTATCCTCAATTGACCCCATTACCGATTTCATCTCATCCTCGTTGCGATAGATCATAATCCTGAAGGGGTTTTCAAAGTCCTTTTTCCTCGAAAGATAGACCTGGTCATAAATGTACTGCTGGATTCCCATAGCCCTGGCAAGGGCTTTGTTCCATATATCATAGGTCAGGTTTTCTTTATTGTAAAGGGCGCAGAGGGTTGCATAAGCATGCTTCTGCTTTGAAAGCTCGTATTCATCCCAAAGTTGATCGTACCTGTCATGAATATCTTCCCACGATCCCAGTTTCCCCCTGCCAATATCGGAACACAACAAGTCCAGCTCCCTTTCCGGCATCAATTGTCCACCGACATTTACCCATGACATTTCCCTTTCCGCCGAAAGGCTCTCACACATCTCCGTGAAATTCGCCGATGGATGAGCCTCCATATACCCGGCCATATTCTTTACAGCGTAGTGGTGAAGCATGTCGAGATAAGCATGATAGGCACGGTATGCTTTAAGGATGATCACCCTGCGCCGGGATCTCTCCATCCCCTCACCCCTGATTTCCAGTCCGCTGATCATCTCTTCCCTGCCTGCAAGCAGCTCCCTGCCATGTTCTGCCAGTTCATGATCTGATAAATTATCCGACTGCACCCCTTTTTCCCGGAGCGCAGCCCTGGCAGTCCATGATTCCAGCAGCCGGAGCGCGGCAAATATCTCTTCAGCGGTATCGGGAGCCAGAGCATCAAATTCGATATTCTGGGTTTTTCTCAATCTTTTGTCCCTCTCCACAAATTTCCTGGAGTTCCTTTCCAGAGCATACATATTGTGCATCCACCAGAATGCGGGCATCACCTCGAGCCTGTCGAGAGCTACATTATTGCTGACAAGTGCAAAAGGCAGGGGTATATCCATCTCGGCAGGATAATCAGCCTTTGAAATAAGGGTGAAGGAGGCAAAACGGCTGGAGTGTTTAATGCTGATGCAGAGTCCGGGCCAGAATCCGCGGCCTGCGACCAACTCATTATCGTTGGCACGACTGTTGTGATTTGATCCTATAGTCGCCCCCGCTGCAATATTGCTTTGTCCCATTACCACGGAAGCAACCAGAAAAGAGTTGTTGTGATGTTGCTCATGAGCCGGAAAAATAAGATTATTGAGAACCTCGCAACATGAAACAGTTGAATTGTCACCCAAAAATGAGTTAAGCAAACGGGCCCCGTATTTCAGGTTTGAATTGTCCCCCAGGACAAACCTGACTGCCTTGCAGCCATAGAAGATACGGCAGCCGTACCCTATAATCCCGTTTACCAGCTCCACACCTTCTCCTATCTGCGTGGGTTCCTCTTGAGAAGAGTTGACGGTTATGTTTTTAATTTTATTTGCACCTTTGATATAACACCCTGCACCAACCTTGACATCCTTTAAGGTGTGTGAATTTTTTATTACGCATTCATTCCCTATGGTGCCATAGTACCCCCTGCGTGAATCGAAACTGTTTTGGGTAATCTCCCTGAGATTATTCTGCAAAGCCTTATCCTCCCTGTACTTTGCCCATATCCAGGCATCAGCGGTTATCATGCCGTCAAAAGGCATTACCTGCCTTGCACCGGCCTCATTCATAATGTCAAGCCAAACCCTTACCTCTTCAGGTTCTCCATCCTTTATTATGCCGTTGCCAAACTTTGCATGGTCAGTAGTATTCATTTCCATTATATTGAAAAGGATGCAACGATCACCCACAATATAATGGGACAGGTACTCAACATTATGTATGGCCGTATCATCTCCTATATCGCAGCTGACAACAAGGCTGTTGGTGATGCCTGCAGAAAGTCTCAGATCGTGATGCCTGAGCATTATATCCCTGACACTCCCTATGCGCACCAGTCCGAAAAACCTGTTATTCCTTATCAGTGAAGGATCGAAGCAATCCGTTACCAGTATATCATCCCAGTTACCGGCAGTGTTCTGGTTTTTCACCAGTATCTCCACCTCATCCGAGCGGAGGTTCCTCCACCGGTCCGCCGGCCACACGGATTGCATATTCCGGATGTCATACTGCCCCGTTCCCTCTTGCAGGTATTCATGTGGGATAAAATCCTGTTCAGGGCTCCCGGGGATAATAACGGTAACCTTTGGCATTACATATGTTTTTGATGACCAATAATACTATCAATATTCTGATCAGATGCTCCAGGGAGCCCTTATATACTGGTTTACCATAAGGTTGGCCTCATGATCACCGGGAAATTCATATCTAACCGGGTCAAATTTCACAGACCGGCCTAACCTGAGGGCTGTTATAGCCAGATTAACCATAGTACATGATCGGTGTCCGTTATCATGGTTAAGAGCAAATTTCTTCCTGTTCCTTACTGCATCGGAAAAATCAGTAACCTGGGGCTCAGGATCGGGAAACTCTTCAAGCTTCCTTTGAAGATCGGGGATGTCAGAACGGAATCCCGGGTATAGCTTTCCTTCTGGCCCTTCTATATATGCGGCGTCCTTATCTTTATTTTCACCATCCAGGATAATTTTACAGCCGTCTTCATAGACCATCTCAACCCGCCTCCAGGTCCCTGCGGCGTCATAATGCTGGGTGGGAGCATCCACATCAACCCGAACCGGACTGGTTTCGTCCTTTCCAAGGAAATACTGTACCGGGTCCAGATAATGCTGTCCCATATCACCGAGCCCACCGCCGTCATAATCCCAGTATCCGCGGAAAGTATCATGGACCCTGTGCGGATGATACCATTTAAACGGGGCGGGTCCGAGCCACATGTCATAATCCAGTTCAGGAGGTACAGGCCGTACATCCAGATCAGTCCTGCCCACCCACTGGAATTTCCAGTCAAAGCCTGTGGCTGCATTTACGGTAACCTTCAGGGGCCAGCCAAGTAACCCGCTATCTACAAGTTTTTTGATGGGACGGACCGTTGTTCCCATTCCGTAAAAATTGCCACGGAAACGGAACCAGGTATTCAGCCGGAAAATACGGTCATATTGGCTGACAGCCTCCTTAACTCTGAGGCCTTCACCAATTGTACGGGTCATGGGTTTTTCACACCATATATCCTTTCCGGCTTTGGCAGCTTCCACACACATTATTCCATGCCAGTGGGGAGGAGTTACAATGTGGGCAATGTCTACATCCCGGTTTAGAAGTAATTCGCGAAAATCGTGATACTCTTTAACCGGATAACCGATAGCTTTTCTGGCCAGATTAATATGGTTGGTGTCAACATCGCAGATTGCCACCACCCGGGTGCCATCATAATCGATATGTCCACGCCCCATTGAACCGACGCCGATAATTCCCTTTGTAAGCTGATCGGATGGAGCAACATGGTTTCTCCCGCCCAGCACCCAGGCGGGCACCACGGTAAAAGCTGCAGCTGATGCAGTTGATTTTTTGATGAATTTTCTTCTATCCATGATATTATTATTATATTCAGATGAAACGAGTCATGTTAAAAATTTTAGCACAAATGAGAATTATTATAGCATGGCGAGTTACATCGGAATTGAAAAAATGGGTTTCCGGATTATTGACTGGTAACATGTTGATTAAAAAATAGAACTAATATTATAAACAGTATTATATACAGACAAAATACTTCTTACGGTAACTTCTTAACCCTGACAGCATTAGGTCCTTTCTGCCCCATTTCAACTTCAAATGAAACCTTATCTCCTTCATCCACCTGTTCAGTAAGGCCGTTTATATGTACAAAGACACTTTCCTGTGTTTCATGGTCTTTGATAAAGCCGTAACCTTTGGAATGATTAAAAAAAGTTACCGTGCCTTTTCTGATCAGATCGGCAGGATCAGGCTCTTTCTGTTTTGAAACACCGACTTCAATATCTTCAGCCTTGATTTTCTTCTTTTTACCTGGATCAGGGGGAGTTGAGATGATGTTACCATCTTCATCAACATAGGCCAGCATATCTTCAAGGCCCTTTCCTTTCTGGGAGTCTGCTTTACGATCTTCCTTCCTTTGCAGCTTTTCTTTCTTTTTTTTAAGCTTTCTCTTTTCCTTTTCTTTTTTGTTAAAAGTTTCCTGTGATCTGCCCATACTTAATTTAGTAGTTTTTTTATTATATTATCGGGGATTTATTTCCCAAATGACTGTAAATTTAATAAAAAGCAATTGTAATTAATCAACTT
>PXAP01000097.1 GCA_003567115.1 Bacteroidota bacterium | reverse complement strand
TTTTGATGCGGCTGCCTGTATAGAGCTTTTGCTCCTCTTCCAGATGCCTGAGCCCGGTACATGACCCGGAAAGCACCATGGCAAAGATGACCGGAATAAGATGGAATGTGTTTGAAACCGGGATGGAGCTGCAATAACCAACCTGCCTGCACCATCGCCGGATGAGTGAAAAATTTGATTTAATAATATAAGATTTACCGTAATTCATCTTCAAGTTCCTTGTCTATCGAAATTTCATCTTCTTCGGGCATCGGTACTTCCGTCTCCTCTTCTCTTTTGAAGAGGTCCCTGAACCTGTCATAGCTCCTGGAGAAAACCAGGGAAACACCGGTCCTGGTCAATTCTCCTTCAATCAGGTCACCATATTCCTTTTTCCTGAATCCTCTGAAGATCAGGTTACCTTCAGGTGTAATCAGGTACTCGAAAGAGAAGTCGCCTGCGATATCTCCCGGACTGGTTTGCCGGTGGGTTTCATCTTCCAGTTCAATGTTGCCTCCCACGACAACCCTGACCCTGTCATTGAAGAAATCCCTCGACACTTCCATTTGCAGTTCAGTTCTGCCTACAGGATGCTCCTCCCTGTCAACCTCATATGATTCCAGTTCAAAACTAATGTTAATACCCCTGATATACTCATCTGAAAGGCGGTTCAGCTGTTGTGAAAGGATCTGGCTGGCAGATGACCGGACGGTGGTACCGATGCCTGGTCCCATGGCAGCTGCAAAGGGATTTTCGTGAATAAAGCTTCCCAGAATAAGCAGGGCAAAAACCTGTTTGTTGAGTTCCGATTCATTCCCGTTTATTTCATTTATCCTTGCCATGATAGATCCGTCGAGTGCACCCCGGTGCTCTGGTGGCATATCCAGCTCAAAATTTATATGTGGAGCCATAAGGTCTCCCTGCAGATTGAGGTATACCAGAAAAGGATATTGCCGCCTGATCCGGGCACCGGCAGCCTGGTCAGCCCTGATATTGGGTCTCATAAGCTCTTCTGCACCTGTCCGTACCGTGTAAATTGCAGTAATGTCAAGTTCTGCCTCCAGAGGATCTCCCGTCCATATAATATTGCTTCCTTCCCTTATCCTGAAATTCCTTCTGGCCACCTCGTGGAATGAAAGAAGGTACTCCCCCCCGGTTATCTCATACCTGCCGGTAAGGCTTATTATACCCCCGGGTTCAATACCGAAGGTCAACACTCCTCCTCCCTGGAGCTCCAGGTGATCGCCGGCTATTTCATCAATTATGATCATCAGCTCCGTTTCCCTGTCCAGTTCTACGTTAAGCTTTACAGTCAATAATTCAAATGCAGACCTAAGCTCATCAGGATGCACCCTGTCAACCACTTCCCGGAAAAGCTCCTCTTCTTCCGGCGGTATGAACTCGACAACCCCTTCGCCACCTATAGCTTCGGGTGTTGTCTGAGGCACCCTGAAATTGAACTCCGAACCTTTGTTTAACTTCAAACTGCCTTCAACCGAAGGGTTGTGGTGGCTTCCCCTTATGCGCAGGTCGCTGTCCACCAGTAATCTCCCGTAATACATATCGTTTTGTCTCTCCTGCAGGTTCATAAGCAGGAAGTTGCTTGTTATGAACCTGAGGTTGAAAATAAGATTATCAAAATCCTCAAAGTCCACCGTCCCGTTAATACCAGCCCTTCTTCCAAGTGAATCTTCGAGTATGAAATCCTGCAGCCTGATATTATGCCTGTCGAACGTGACTTGTTCTTTTTTCAGAAAATAGCCTGCATTTAGCTGGGGTACCCTGAAGGCAGCTTCGGTAAAGTTAAGCTCTCCGGTAAGTTCCGGTCTCGCGGGGTGCCCTTCTGCATCCATTTTGCCGGTAACAAAACCGCTCAGATGGGTTATGTTATCTCCCACGAAAATCTCAATTAATTGCAGGTTAAGCTTGTCCATGATTATCTCCATGTCAATAAGGGGATCTTCACCAAAACAGTAATCTCCCCGGGCACTTAAGGCCGTACCTTTATGTTCCATGGCGGCATCGATATGGATATGACCGGGATCGATATCCTCTGCCTGAAGGTTTATCAGCTCAATAGAGTGGTCTTCCCATATCAGGTTTTTTATGCTGAGGTCCGCCGTAAAGCTGGTTTCCCTGTATATATCCCTTATTGTGATGTTCCCATCAAGTACCCCGCTCCTTAAGGCAACAATATCCTCAGCAAAGCTGGTCAGCCCGTATAGGTCAAACTGCCTTAGGGTGATATGGATAAAATCGTCGTATTCATCCACATCACGGCTGCTGACCGAGAGCAGGGCTTCATGGTTTTCCAGTATAAAATTACTGATCCGCAGATATTCTCTTCCTGTAACTATTGTGTTTTCGGGATGTATTTCCCAATTTTCGTAATTGAGGATCAGATTTCCGGGATCTATGCTGAAATGATACATCTCTTCCCTGCTCTCCACCAGTGCATCAATCAGGAAAATATCCCTTTGCTGGTCATCTTTGAAAGAGAAGGAAAAATCGAGGGTTTCTTCAAAAAAACTTCCGCCAAGGTCAAAATCATAAAGTTGTGTTTCATTAATATTCAATGAATTCAAAAATATTCCAAAATTCATTTTTCCCGGATCTGATGAAACCCGGGCTTCAAAGTTTTCCATTTCCAAACCCCCGTAATGGATTTGATTTATAGCTGCATTGAGGGTAAGTTTATGCGCAAGGCTTTCATATACGGCAGAAACAGACAAAGTATCATATTTTTCAATAGCCGGCACTAATACACTGCTGATTACATCATCAGGGTAGAGATGCATTTCAATATCAAAATATTTATCTGTTGTATCCACGGCATCTGTTGTACCCCCCGTATTTATTGAATTCCCTTTGGTTGCTGAATTCCAGGAATTTGTTGTATCCCCGGAATTTGTTGTATTCCCCGCTGTTGTGATATCTGCAACGGCTGGTTTATTTTCTGTATGAGCTGTTTCTTCCGGGCCGCTTGCAGACGCTGTATCTGTTGTATAGTTGTTATTGTCAGGTTGGCCGGGGGTGTCGGGAACACTGAAATAGTCAGTTAAATGTTCTGCAAGAATACCGGGAATTCCTGCCGGTGTAATATTTCCTTTATATGTGGTGTTAAGGAATCCCGAACTGAATTCAAATAAATAATCCTGCGGCCGTGAGTCTGACCTGATCACCATTTCGGGAACGGAATATATATCTCCGTTAACAGCTATATTGGTATTTGAAATAATTATGTTGCCGCTGAAAAAATCAGCCGGATCAAAGACAATATCAGCCTCCATTTCAGTACCCAAAACTACCTGATCAGTAGCCACTCCCAATTCGTCAAGAACAGCGTAATCAACCCTGATTTCCCCTTTTGCCGTGGCTGTTTCCTTGAATATTCCTGCACCTGCATTAATATCCATGGCCAGAAAAGCATCGCTGTAGCTGGCGGAGACAGATGCCACTGAATCTTTAAGGGCCAGGTCAAGCTTTATATCATCATAAGAATAATCCATTATTAATAGTTGTCCCATTTCAAGTGTTGCTTCCAGCTCCATTATTTCAGGCTCAAGACCCTCACCCCTGAAACCAAGATCGAAAGAAACAGGCTGCTGAAAAAGTTCTGTCTGAAGAAGTTTTGCGATATCGAATGATCCGGAAAATAATTGCCCTTCAAAACTGCTTTGCTGTCCGTTGTCTCCGTTCATTGATGCCATTACAGAGGCATCTCCCATACTGCTGTTTATTTCCATTTCAGTTTCGAAATTCCGGGGAGCCCCAAGGAAACGACCCCGGGCATAAACAAATTCCGGAAGACTGACGCCTGACAGTTGGTATTTATCAGGCATATTTGCAAAAAATTCACCCGGGGTGGCAAATAAACTTAAATCGCTGATATCCAAAAATAAATGGTCAGTTTGAGGCAGGCCCGCGATATCTCCCTCAATGAAGGCCTGAAATAATCCGGGACCTGTAAGTTGCAGGCTGTCAAGGGCAATGTTTGCCACCGAACCGGTTATTCTGCCGTTTATTTCAACCGCTTCGGTGTCCGGCCAGTTAAAATAATATGATCTTATAGCAGGAAAAAAGAAAGCAAGGTCTTCGTTTACATGGGTGTCTTCTACTGTCAGAAACATATCCTGCTTAAAGAGATGTTCGGTGGCAAAGTCCAGAAGATCTGCCTCCATATCCAGATCGAGCCCTATTCTGCTTCCGGCAGTCTGCATCCTGAGATCAACTGCACTTGAGCGTGTTCCCAGGCTCAGTTCAAGTGACATGTGGTCAAGCCGGAATATTTCCGATACCAGCATGTTCAGATCACTTAAGTCAAGATGGAGACTGTCTGGCCCTGCAAACAGGTTTTCTGCCGAAAGGTCTATATTTCCAAGTGAAAAGTTGCCCGGATCAAAATCCTCTTCTGAAAGCGGGGTGTTTTCTTTTCGGAGACTGAAAAGGGAGTTGGTTATGTCCATACTGCCCATCCCGACAGTCCACGCCATTATCTCCGAAAAGCGAAATTCCTGCTCCGGGACGGACAGAGCAATTTCTTCGTCCGTACCGGACCGGTAACCGGCAGTTTCATCATCAGGAGGCCGGATTATTGATGTGCTCAGATTTTCCGTTTTCAGTGAGTTGACATTTATGAACTTATCCTGCAGACTAAAGGATTCAGGGATAATATTCAGCATTGCTGTTTCTATGCCCAGATAGCTGCCATTCCTGCTTTCAGCAAAAAATCCGGAATCCGTTATATCCAGTGATACAAGGGAAATATCAATATCGGGGGTTTCCGGATCCGGCTCATCAGGGGGGAATGAGGGCTCATAGGTGTAAAGATGTACATTACTTTCGTTTATCACAGTTTTGCCCGCATGATATTTGCCGTTAAGAAGATCCGACCGGTCAAGCCTGGTTTGTAAATAACCCACCCGGGATATCAGGCGCGTCCCGGAGAAATGATCTTCAAAATGAATGTTAATATTTTTCAGATTCACCCTGTTAAGGTGAATGGAAAAGGGACTTTCTTCCTTTGCCGGCACACTGCCATTTTCTCCTGAAGGCGACATTTCTTTTTCCTTTGCCGGCACAATGCCCTGTTTTTCCCGGCCATCGTTTACCGGCTCTTTATTTTCAGCGCCTGTGGCAAATGTGTCTGCAAGAAACTGAAAGTTAAATACGGTATCCGGTTTTTCCCTGGTGATAAAACCGGTAAGATTATCAATTTCCAAAGAATTGATATGCAACCTGTTTTTTAACAGTGCTGTCATTCTTATATCAGCATATATGCTTCCGGCGTGAACAAGGGTGTCACCGCCGGGATCTTCAATATAAATTCCCTTTAATCCCAATGATTTCGGGAACCTTATTGCCACCCTCTCAACCTCTATCACTGCTCCGGTCTCTTCAGCCAGTCGTGAAGCTATCCTGCCGGTTATCCAGGTTTGCACTGCCGTGAACTGCAAAATCACAATAACCAGTAAGAATATGACAAAGAAGGAACCTAACAGCCACGCCAGCAGCCGGAAGATTCTTATTATGTATTTTCTTAATTTGCCGGAGAGCATAAAGTTTGAATTAGACGTATTGAATATGTACTGCCGGGTGGTAGAAAAAAGCAGTATCTTTTCTCTTCAATCTGTTGAACAATAATTGATCCGTTTTATTGCAATAAATGCAAAAATAGCCAAAATGGGACAGAATATCCATTCTGCGATCCTGTTTGAGTATTCTGTGCAGGGACCTGTTGAATTAATCCCCATATCACCCGGGGTTACTCCACTGTCAAAAGTATATCCGTAAAATTGTTTCTTATATCAACATAAGTTTAAATATGCCTTTCAGCTGTTCTGCCAGAAATATTTTTTATCTTGCACTCCCGAAAATAAGTGCTGACGGATTTTTACCATAATTGTTTATTTACCTGATAATATCAATACCATGATTCGAAAAATATACCTTTTATCAATTGTTTCCTGCATGGTTTTTTCCTGCGGGCAAACTGCCGATCAAAATGAAAATGTTTCAGATGATATGATTTCCAGGATAGAGGCACTTGAATCAGATATTTCTGAATCAGAAAGGGCTTTTCTTGATAACCTGGCAGATTTATGCGGAAAATCCTTCCGCGGAAAAGAGACCTATATGGCGCCGGACAGGGAAAGCTGGTCGGATAAGGACTTGATTATGCATGTAACCGTGTGTGAAGAGGACAGGGTATATATTCCCTTTCATCTTAATGGCGACCGGTCCCGTACATGGATGTTCCTGGCCGGAGAAAAAGGGCTTCGTTTCCGGCACGACCACCGGCACGAGGACGGTACTCCCGAGGAGCTGACAATGTATGGCGGATATGCTGACGGAACCGGTACTGAATACCGGCAGAATTTCCCTGCCGATGATTATACCATTGAACTTCTGGAAGATACTTTAAACCGGGAATGGAGAATAATTATGGATGAGGATATGAGCTGCTTTATCTACCAGTTGCTCTATCATGGTGAAGAAGTCTTTATTGCAGAGTTTGACCTGACAAATCCCCTGTAAAGAAGTGGAGTTTAAAATTGAAAACAGAATGAATAAAATGAAAATTGGATTTCTTGGAGCAGGCGGAATTGCCCGTTCACATGCTTTTGCCCTTAATTCGCTTAAATATTTTTACCCTGACTCTCCTGATTTTGAGCTTACTGCTGTGGCTTCGGCAAGAGAGCAGAGCCGGATGGCCTTTGCCCGGAATTTTGGGTTTAAATCTGCTTTAAGTACAGATGATTTTTTTGCCTGTCCCGATATAGACACTGTATTTATACTGGGGCCAAACAACGTGCACTATCCTCATCTTGAAGCGGCTGTTGGTATGCCCCCGGTGAAAAGGATATATATTGAAAAGCCCGTATGTTCCAGCCGGGAGGAGGAGAAAAAGATCACCCGGCTGATTGAAGGCGGTCATGGAGTTGAGTCGGTGCAGGTAGGTTTTCAGTTTCTTATGGCTTCGGCAGTAAGAGAGGCGCTTACCTGGTGGAGAGAAAAGGATTTCGGCCGGCCCCTGCATTTCAGTTTTACCCTCAGACACAGTGATTACCTTCAATCCTCCTACAGGGAAAAGCGCCGCACACGCCTTACACCTGCTCCCGATGGAGGTGCAATGGCCGACCTGGGGTCACATGCCATAAGCCTGATGGTTGCTTTTCTGGGAAATGATGTGCAGATAATGTCTGCCCTGCAGTCGGGCAATTTTGCCGATGTGCCTGACGACTCCGATCTCTATTCTGAAATATCCCTGTTTGATCCGAAGACCCGTGCCGTGGGAAATGTTTCCGGCAGCAGGGTCAGTTCTGGAATAGGCGATATGATGGCTTTTGAAATCTATGCAGAGAAGGGAGCAATAAGATATAATACATATTATCCCGATCGTTTTGAGTATTTCTTTGAAGAGGTCGGGGACTGGTCTACGCGGTTTGCCGGAAGCAATTTTAAGCCTGTTACCAGTTTTCCCTCCGGACATGTTCCCGCCGGATGGCTGCGGCCCCTGATTCATGCCCATTATGTTTTCCTTACGGGGAATGATAAGCTGGCTTTTGTGCCTGATCTGAAGCACGGACTGGAGGTGCAGAGGCTTGTACGTGAAACGGCCGGAAGCATGAAGATTTTCAGAAACAAGACCCTGCCTGATAAAAGGCAGTAAAAGCCTTGGATTGCTGATTATTTAACTTCATTTTATATTGCTTATATTCAATGTATTGATCGAGCATTCATTTACGGGCATGTTATCCTTTATGGGGCTGTAAACCCGGTATTTGGGGAATATTATTTAACTTTATTTTAAATTGCTTATATTCAATGTATTGATCAGGCATTCATTTATGGGCATGTTATTCTTATTGAGCTGTATTGCGATTATCGGGGGACTTTTATGCTAATCATAGCTGGTAAACCCTTTAATGCTTTAAACTTCTCATTTTTATTTTTTCCTGGTATGGCAATGGCTTAAGCGTAACTCAATCTCCTGGTCCCCGGCCGCGGTCATGTCCTGGCGGGGCTTTTTTTGAAAAGTCTGTGTGTGTTAATAAATTATTAATAAGGCTGTTGACAGGGTAACAATTTTCATGTACCTTTCGTATCAGAAAAAAAATGTTGTAATTATAAGGTGATAATGTGCTTTTTGCCTTACATTTATATTGTAAAAAGCCAAAATAGCAGTTAAAAGATATAAACTGCAGATATATGAAAAGAGTATTGTTGTTTATAGTGCTGTTGGGTCTTTTAAGCAATAAGGGGGTTTCCCAGAACTGGAACCGTTTATATATGCTTCAGGAGGAAGCTGAGTACTTAATGGCAGACATGCAGTATGAAGAGGCTGCAGATATTTACATACGTATGCTCCGTGAACTGCCGCGAAGCTCTAACCTGGAGTTCATGGTTGGTTACGCATATCTGAATGCCGACGGGAAAATGGAAGAGGCCATTTCCTATCTTGAAAAAGCATCAGCCAATGTTTCAATTGATTCCGGTTTCGGTTCCCTGAGAGATGATCCCGCCCCGGCAGATTGCTTTTTTATGCTTGGAAATGCATATCAAAGGAACAGGCAATTTGACGAAGCAGAGGATGCCTATAACAGATATAAAACGATGCTGCCTGCTGATGATCATGGACAGATGATTGCCGATCAGTACCTGCGAAGCATTGATAATGCGAGATTTCATATGGAAAGACCACTGCCGTTTGAAAAGAGAAATTTGGGGAGGGGAATAAACAGCAATGAATCGAATTTAAATGCCGTTTTGTCGGGCGACGGACAAACTATGGCCTATACCACTGTTACCCGCCGGGGTTTTGAGGTTTATGTTGTAAAAAGAGATGGAGATGGCTGGGGTAGACCCAGAAATGTAAATGCTCAGTTAAGAATGGACTATCTGCTTACATCCGGCCTTTCATATGACGGGACCGAACTTTTTCTTGTCTATTATGTACCCGACAAGTCTGATATCTATCATAGTGAATTTGAGGATGGTGAGTGGGGAAGGGCCAGAAGGCTGAGGAGACCGGTCAGGAGCCGTTCAAATGAAACTCATGCTTCAGTATCGGCCGACGGACAGACCTTGTATTTTACAAGCAACAGGGATGGTGAACACGGGGAACTGAATATTTACCGGGCAACATTAAACAGAAGAGGCAGGTGGAAGGATGTTGAGAAGCTGGGACATGAAATCAACACCCAGTATAATGAAGAGACTCCATTTGTTACTACTGATGGCAACTATTTGTTTTTCAGCTCCGAAGG
>PXAP01000181.1 GCA_003567115.1 Bacteroidota bacterium | reverse complement strand
TCTGAGAAAACTATAAATTTGCTATATTTACAAATATTGGATACGGGATAATAATTGAACCCAAATCTGTAATTGCAAAAAGGCAAGACACACATTATGTAATAAGTGATATTTTTCTAATAGCAGTCATTATAAACAATTCGCGAAATATCATTATTTTACCGCATGTAAACCCTGATGGAGATGCTATTGGCTCTGTTCTTGCTTTGTATATTGCATTAAAAAACAATATACTTGTAATTTTTTAAAAAGTATTCCGATATTTGTATACATAAAAGGATTAAAAGGTATAAAAATATGGAACCTTTATTAAATTAAATTCAAAAACCATGCAAAATTCAAGAAGAGAATTCGTCAGAAAAATGGCAATCGGAACTGCCGGTATTACCATGGGTGGCCTGGGATTCAATACAAAATCCTATGGACGTATAATTGGTGCCAATGACCGCGTCAATGTCGGAATAGTCGGTTTTTCAGATCGCACAAGAGGATCCCTGATAGACTCATTGTTAAGCCAGTCAGAAGATCTTAATTTTAACATCACCGCTGTATCAGATATATGGAACAGGAGGCGCGATGAAGCCAAAGCCTTTTTGCGCGAAAGAAATATCGACGTCGACCTTTACCGGAACAATGAAGAGCTTTACGATCGGGGCAATACAGATGCAGTTATTATCGGAACAGCCGATTTTCAGCACGCCCTTCACACTGCAGAAGCCGTAGAGGCAGGACAAGATGTTTTTGTTGAAAAGCCCTTTGCCGAAACCATGGAAGACAACCGTACAGGACGTGAAGCGGTTGAACGCACAGGTAAGATAGTAACCATAGGGTCACAGAGAAGAAGTGGTGCCAACTATCATGCTGCCAACGAATTTATCAGGTCCGGCCGTTTTGGAGATATCGTGATGGTAGAAATGACCTGGAATGTAAATCAGCCAGGCCTTTGGAGAAGGCCGGCACTTGTGGCAAATATAAGGGAGCAGGACACGGACTGGAAAAGGTACCTTATGAACAGGCCGTATGAACCCTGGGATCCCAGAAAATATCTTGAGTATCGCCTGTTCTGGCCTTACTCTTCAGGAATACCCGGACAATGGATGGCTCACCAGATAGATACTGTTCACTGGTTCAGCGGATATGACCACCCGAGAAGCGTGGCTGCAAATGGAGGAATCTATCTGTGGAAAGACGGAAGGGAGAACTATGATACCATGACAGCTGTTTTTGATTACGGTCCGAAAGATGACCCCTCAAAAGGATTCCAGGTAGTCTATTCTTCCCGCTTTACCAATTCAGCAGGAGGTGTTAAGGAGCTGTATTATTCCAACGGGGGAACCCTTAATCTGGATACCAATAGAATTACGCCAAACGGAGGGCTCACAGAACGTCATGCAAGTGCTATGAATATGGAACCAAACCAACTGCCTGAAATGGATCTGCCTCCTGTTACAACGGTTACTGCAGCCGATACCGGAACAGACAATATGACCGTTAATCACATGAGGAACTGGATGGAGTGCGTAAGAAGCAGAAAACAACCCAATGCACCTGTTAAATCCGGTTACGACCATTCGGTGGCCAACATAATGGTTACTGCTGCATTGCGCACAGGTCAGTTTGTTACCTTTGATGATGAAAACCAGGAGGTAATGGCAGGAGGTAAGGTGTTTAAATACTGAAAAACAGATGTATAGCAAATTATCTGCCGTGACAAATCTCTCAGTATACTTTGTCAGACCAGGTTCAGAAAACCGAAAACAAATCATATGAATAACAGAAAACCAAACCTGCAGCTTTTATTATCCCGGCTTACAGTGTTATTTACAGTCATGGCCCTGTTCACGTCCATGTTTCTCTCCTGCACGGCTGAAAGGGATATTCAGAATACCCCCGAGGGCATAGACGTGAGCCGGCGCCATAACTCTTACTGGTCATACAACGGAGATGAGATACTGCTCCTGGGGGGCACAGTACAGGATAACCTTTTCCAGATCCCCGATCTGGTGGACCATCTTGAACTGCTTGTATCAGTGGGAGGTAACTATGTGAGAAACACCATGTCGAGCAGGGACAGCGGCAACGTATGGGCCTTTAAAAAACTTGAAACAGGTCTGTACGACCTGAATCAGTGGAATGATGAATACTGGCAAAGATTTGAAACCTTCATTGCAGAAACTGCTGAAAGGGATATAATAGTGCAGATTGAGATATGGGCAACATTTGACTATTACAGGGATAACTGGGATATCAATCCATTCAACCCGAAAAACAATATCAATTACGACACACGGCGCTCAAAGCTGCCAGAGGCAGTTGAAACCCATCCCATATACACCGAAAACAATTTCTTCAGGTCTGTCCCTTCCCAGATGGCCCTGGCCCGGGTTCTATGGTATCAGCAGCAGTTCGTTGATAAAATTCTGTCCTATACGCTGCAATATGACCATATTCTTTATTGTATGGATAATGAAACTTCCGTAACATCGGACTGGGGTAAATTCTGGGCTGAATATATACAAAAACAAGCCGGGTTGTCAGGAAAAAAAGTACATACCACACAAATGTGGGATCCATGGGACCTGAGCCACCCTTTTCATGCTGAAACCTTCGATAATCCCGATATTTTCACTTTCGTGGACATATCGCAAAACAACCACCAGTCGGCCGATGCACATTGGAATAACGGAATTTCTCAACTGGAAAGATTGAAAAATATGGATTACGTCAGGCCTGCAAATAATGTTAAAATATACGGTAATGACGGAGGCCGTCATAAAACCACCCGCGATGCAATAGAAAATTTCGTCAAAAATATCCTGATGGGATGCGCCTCTGCAAGGTTCCACCGGCCTGAATCGGGACAGGGACTCAATGAAACGGCACAGGCAGTTATTCAAAGTACAAGAGAGCTGAGCAACCGGATGGACTTCTTTAAGGGCTCTCCCCGGAACG
Organism: Bacteroidota bacterium; assembly: GCA_003567115.1. Classification (GTDB taxonomy): domain Bacteria; phylum Bacteroidota; class Bacteroidia; order Bacteroidales; family PUMT01; genus PXAP01. The sequence goes on along the minus strand of PXAP01000181.1, from coordinate 6,304 downwards.
ACCTGCTTGGTTCAAGGGAACCGGGAGAAGCTTATTGCAGGGCAATACCGGGGAGTGAATATGCCGTTTATTTCCCCGAAAGGGGATCAGTGGATATTGATCTTAGCAGCTTCAGTTCATCTCCCCGGATTGAATGGCTCAACCTGCTGACCTCACGGTGGCTGCCGCCTGAAACACTGGAGAGGGATCTGGTAAATATTGAAACCCCGGACCAGGGTCACTGGATAGCACTGATCAGAGCAAACGTGGACTGAAAGCAGTAATTATGATTTTTTTCTTCATATAATGCATTTGCGCTATCTTTTGATAAGAGCCGCCATGGATGGAAAGCAGTAATTACGGCGTATACCGTATAGGCCCATATACACTGTCCCATATAGTCGGAATACCATAGGGATATGCAAAACCCTGATATCGCCTGTCCAGCTCTTCAACAGAAGGGGGAACACCCTCTGATATCCAGAACCGGTAATTCACAACCAGGGGATCACCCTCCACAACTTCATAAGGGAAAAACTCGCCGAAACGACCATATAAGCGCTCTGACATCTCAGCATCATCGGGATTGGAGGGGTGACTCATGTAGGATACCGTGAAAGGCTTTTCATTAATCCTGAAATGCATGGCATTCCACGGCAGATCATACATATGTACCCCTTCGATTTCTTCATCCGGTTCAAGATGCGACCACTCCGGGGGGCGGATAAAACTGGTGTATTCACTGTTATCTGCAACAAATTGTGATGCACGGAACTGAACTCCGGCATGTTGCCTGTCACCGTCAAGTATCACCGGTCCGTCAGTTGCATGAAGAATAGAATTAAAATCAATGAGGGTTTCCCCGGAAGGCTGTCTGTAAACCCGAAAATCCCTTGTCTCTTCAATAAAAGGATTCCCGTCATGATCTTTCCAGTGAATCCTGACTATATGTCCTCCCATGACAGGACCCGTAAATTCCCTGATCACTTCAACATGTTCACTTCTTTCACCATCATTGGCATGCCATATATCAATTCGCTCATCATTGATATATATATGATTATACCCGTAAAAAATACCCCGGTGATGGGAATAAAGTCCGCCAGGGCCTTTGGTTATGAGATCATCACCAGTTGGTTCAAATACATGATGATAAGGTTTTTTGGTTCCTTCAATGTCATCGGGGTCAAAAACAGGATGTTCATACTGAATTACCGGGTTATCATCAAATACCAGACGGGTGGAATGCTCATCAACCTGCTCCCATGTATAATCATCGGTGTAACACTGGTCATCCACGGTAAGTCCGTAAACAGCAGATTCACCGGGCTCAAGGTTGACAATCCACCAGATCCTTTGCCTTTCATCATCCATAAATTCAATCTGACCCGGAACCACCACATCACCGTAATGAAGGTGAAGGCAAAGTGAAGCATTTTCATCAAATTCTCCGTCTTCCAGCTCAACATATACCGGCGTTTCGATCAGATAATGATTTCCCGCCTCCACTTCAAATACCATCTCATACTCAGGAGGTGCACAGCTTTTCAGGGCAAGGCTTATAAAAAATAAAAGAATTAATAATTTCATGTTCAGGTTAATTTAATTAGAAATGTAAACGATGTTATGCTATAAGACAATCAGTTATTATATAACAAATATACATGAATTTTCCATCTTAAAAAATACTCAACAAATCATCGAGTATAACATGGAAAATCGACGAAGTCAAATCTTTTAACCCGAAAATACATCCAGACGGATGAAAAACCGGCAATAACTCCCGGTCAATAAGATATACTGCTATAAATGTAAGAAATGACCGGGGAATGGATATGATCCCCGGGTAGATCCCTGAATCCGGGTTTCCGGTGCAGGGCATGATGATCTGTGCATTCTTATTTAATTGAGAAAGTAACCCTTCTTGCCAGCTGATATGACTCGCGAGAGGCAGTATGAACAATATCAAGGTCTTCACCCCTGCCTACTGCATTTATACGTGATGCATCTACCCCAACATCAATAAGCGCTTTGGCAACAGCATCAGCCCTTCTTTGTGAAAGTTCCTGGTTGTATCCTGCAGGCCCCCTCTCATCGGCATAACCGTAAAGATCGACATTCATATCGGGATTGTTTTCCAGGAAAGACTTCAGAATTTTAATTGTGTTGGCAGCAATCTTATCAATCTGTGCCCTGTCAAAATTGAAATAGATATTGAAATAACCCTCACTTATCAACTGGGCGATAACTTCATTTGCATCAACTATCCGGGCTGAAGCAATTTTATGAACCTCATCTTCTATACCTTCTACTTTCCTGCTCAGCTCATCCACACGGCTGCTCAGCTGCTCCTGTTCGCTGTCAATCTCTTTCAGGCCTGATTCAACTTCGGTAAGTCTTGAATCCAGTGTGTCATACCCCGGAGCATCATAAATCGATACATCTCTGACATAATAGTCAGCATGTTTTTCGTTTCTCCCCAGAGAAATAGAAACACCAAAACTTCCTTTAAATACTACCGGTAAATCTCCACGATTTACCTGTCCGCCATCAAATGTATTGTGCTGACTAAAATTCTCCATAGCGGTGATACCTCCTTGAAGGGTTAACCCCGGAGCCACTTTAGCCTGGAGGGTCAGACCGCCGATACCGTTACCCACCCAGTCATTACCGGAAATATTTTCGTAATTCAGCACACTGATTCCCAAGCCATAATGACCCAATAAGTTAAAAGTACTGGTCCAGTCCTCAAACTTCATGATACGGCCTAAGTTGGCCACTCCCTGTATATTAAAGCCATACTGATCTGTGCTGAAAGTACCGAGGCTGGCATCTGAAGCTGTATAGCGATCATACATCAAACCAAGTTTCATCCCGAAAAACTCATTGATCATATATCTTACCCCCAAATCCCCCATAAAGAAATCAGGAGTGGCGGTATAGTAACCCTGGGTAAAACTGTTATAAGGCCTGTGTAAACCAACACGCCCTTCGATCGACCATTGATTATAATCAGACTGAATGGAATTGTTTTCCTGGGCAGAGGATCCAATGAAAGGCAGGATCATTATTAGCGTTAAAAACCTGGTTTTCATATTCATATTATTTAGATAGTTAGCAATATTGATTTTTACACTTGCCTGAACTGAAATTTAAATTTATCAATAGTTAAAACATCTGTATTTATAACTGGTACTCTAAATCAAAAAAATTCCAGCCTTTTCCAGGTGAAATCGATTATATAACGTGCTTTTCACCCCTATTATTATTCAAAATTCAGAGCAATAATAATTATCAGGATTATAATGCTGATTTAAATGAATTTATTAAAATATATTTCTCGATTTGCAATATTTAACAATCTGTTTCAATTAATACAATATAAGTATTTATTAAATTAGCAGATTTAAAACGCAAAACTTTTACAAGGAAGAGATTTATTTTTACTTTTTATCTTATGTAAATTTTTTATTTGAAAAAGAAATGTTAACCTGTGTGTAAAAAGGCTTTGTCCACCGGAAAGTTTCAAAACCTTTTCCTGAAGGTCTTAGGTGACCTCTAACCATCAGGTTAATTAACTGCTTACCTATTGCAGCAATTTTTTATCAGATAAATTCATGCAGCAAAATATGACCTGCAATATAAAAGTTTTGTTGATATTTTTTCTGTTGCATTCGTTACAGATGGTACATTCCATGGATGTGCCACACCAAATTCAGTCCCCGTACAAAATTGAAGAATTAATTACTATCCTGGAGGAACGTCATTCCACCAGGATCTTTTATGAGCCGGAATGGTTTGAAGATGTCACTTTCAACCGGCATATTGCAGAACTACCTCTCCAGCAAGCCCTTTCCAATATTATCAGAGAAGAAAATCTTACAGTTTTAAATGTTGATGGTTACATTGTTATTATTCCCCGTGAATTTGAAACCTATCATAACAGGGATCATGACACCCTGTTGCTTACCATAGGAGACCCGTCAGAATACGGACGTTATAACACAGTTGATTTTAAAGGAAGAATTCTTGACGGAACCACCGGGGAAACACTGCCCGGTGCCGTGATTTATTCCCAGGATACCGGCAGGGGAGACTCGGCTGACCCGGAGGGGCGGTTTTCAATCACCCTTCCAGCAGGTGAACTCCTGGTAAGACTCAGTTATGTCGGTTATGAAGACCAGTACAGAAGGATCAATCTTTTTGGTCCGGGAGAACATGATTTCTATCTGTTTGAAGAGACACAAAGAATTGATGAGGTAACCATCATGGCCAGAAGAGCAGAAGCCAACGTATCCCGCACACGGATGAGCGTTATAAGTATGGATTCAAGGATACTCGGTGAGCTGCCCAGTAACCTGGGTGAGCAGGACATTGTCAGAAGTATGACTCTGTTGCCTGGTGTTCAGAGCGTTGGGGAGTTCGGGACAGGTATTCATGTCAGGGGAGGAAGCAGTGATCAGAACCTTATCCTTCTTGAGAATGTGCCCCTGTTCAATTCATCTCACCTTTTCGGTCTCATCTCGGTAGTCAATCCGGACATGGTCTCAGAAATGTCCCTTTTCAAGGGTGGTATCCCGGCAAAATACGGAGAAAGGGTTTCTTCGGTAATGGATATCAGCGTGGACCCGGGAAATATCGAGGAATTCAAACTTGTAGGAGGTATAGGGATGATTAACAGCAGGATACATATGGAGGCACCAATTCTGAAAGATAAAATAAACCTGTCTGTCGGAGGAAGGTCGTCATATTCCAACCGGATTCTTGACAGGGTACCTATGGAGGAATTACTAAGCAGTTCAGCCGGTTTTTATGATATCAGCACTCATCTGTCCATTACACCCAGGCAGAATAGTTATATTTCACTTTTTGCCTACCACAGTCAAGATGAATTTTCATCCGGAGAAGATACAGAATACGATTACAGCAACACTCTTTCCTCACTGAAATGGAACAGAGTTCTCGGTGAAAAGTTCTCCCTTATTTTTACCGGCGGTTTAAGCATGTACGACTACAATGTCAGGGAGCACGGGAAACCCTCTCCGCAGGAAGCATTTTCTCTTAACTCTGCCATCGATTATTACAGCCTGAAGAGCAGTCTGCTGTGGTTTCCGGACGGCAACCACCGGGTTGAATCCGGCTTCAATTTAATAAGATATGGCATATCTCCCGGAAATCTCCAACCCCTGGATTCTTTATCTTTTATTCAGCCGTCTCAGATTGACAAAGAAAAAGGTCTTGAAGTTTCTTTATTCATAAGTGATGACTTTGAAATATCCGACAGGATCAGCACCGAAATCGGGCTGAGATACACCAGGTATCTGCATCTGGGACCGGAAACAACATACCTCTATGATGAAAATAATCCCAGAAGTACCGGTCTTATAACAGACACTCTTACCTTCGGCAATAATGAAAAAGCAGCAGAATATGGTGGTTTTGAGCCCCGGCTCAGTATCCGTTACAATCTTTCCGGATCCAGCTCATTTAAGGTAAGCTATACACGCAACAACCAGTATATAAACCTGATATCCAATACTGCAGTCATAACCCCTTCCGATACATGGAAACTGAGCGATCACCATCTGAAACCGATCAGCAGCGACCATTATGCACTCGGCTATTTCAGAAATTTCATGAATAACAATATTGAAACCTCGGCGGAGGTATATTTCAAGAATCTCATAAATATAATTGAATACAGGGAAGGTGCAGAAATACTAATGAATCAAAATATTGAAAAAGACCTTATCAATGCAAAAGGATACAACTATGGAATTGAGCTGTATGCTGCCAGAAATTCAGGGAGGCTCTCCGGGTGGATCAGCTATACATTCTCGAGTTCAATGAGAAGGTCTGACAGTGATTTTACCAGGGACCAGATCAACAATAATAACTATTTCCCATCCAGTTACGATAAACCACATGAGATTGTACTGAATGCCGGCTACAACATATCCAGAAGATGGCGGATAAGTGCAACCTTCAATTATAGTACGGGTCGGCCGGTAACTCTGCCCGAGATGTATTTTACCCACGGAAATGAGCAACTGGTTTATTATTCCGACAGGAACAAATACAGGCTGCCTGACTATCACAGGCTCGATATAACCATTACCCGCAACGAAACACTTAAGATTGACAAACGGAGGTCAGGATACTGGACATTCTCACTGCTTAATGTATATGGCAGAAAAAATCCCTATTCAGTCTTTTATGAAAGGGACAGCTCAGATCCAGGATTACTGGGACGGAATTCATATAACCTGTACAAGTTTTATATTATCGGCAGGCCAATACCAACAATAACCTACAACTTTATTTT
>PXAP01000138.1 GCA_003567115.1 Bacteroidota bacterium | reverse complement strand
GTTTTGATCCTTTCGTGTTTTCTGATCCGGCCGGCTATGTACCCGGCAAGCTTTCCGTAATCTTCGACGGTACCTATCATATCCCACACCCACTGGCATGAATTGTAGAGGTGCCGCTCTTGATTACCATGTTTTTTATAGTTCATAAAGGTTTTAGTTTCTGATAAGATGCTAACTTTACCTGACTTTTATACCATATTTGTGGAAGGATTACAAGGGTAAAACCTTCTATAGATCATGCTCAATTAATTGTTATTGATACCAGAGTTTTATATTATTGTAGTTGACCAAGCTCCTTAATAAATACTTTTCATCCAAAAACAATCAAAAGAGCTTTCAATTAAGCATTTTTAGGTATTCATATTTACTGAACCGGATTTAAGGATGCTTCATTAGTCCGAAAAACGGGCCTCAAAATTACCCGGCGGGTAAAAAGTTATCAGTATTATAAACTGTTTTTTACATTCGATTATTTAAATTAACTTATTAAAACCATTAGAAGATGAAACGAGCCATAAGCAAAATTTGACTTTAAGCCGATCTTTAATGCTGAATAATGCCCTATTTTCATAATTTCCCCGATGCGACATTCAAACACCCGAGTATGAAAGTCACATCAGGATAATATTGCAAAACAAGAAATTAATTGCATATGAGTTCGACCGAAGGTCAATTTTACATCTGATAATCAATGCCAAAAGTATTATGAGTTACATGTAAAATCGACGAAAGTCAATCTAGCATGGCGAGTTCCATTTTTGAATTCGTGTTCAAGGATGCAGTAGTTTATTCATTATCTGGTAATGTAGATTTTATGTGAGAGGTAGACCCAATATGGATGAACATATCAGGCTATATTCCTGCAAACTGGTGGAAAAGAAAAGGAATTTCTGTATTAACTGATAAATAGATAATTATGAGTATCTGTAATTGTTGCTTTTTAAGTCGGTATTACCTGTTGTTTATCTTATTGTCAGCATTGGGTGGATTCTCAGGATGTCAGTCTTTATCGGATGACCCTGCAGTGTCACTTACTGCTGCAGGTAAACCTGAAGAGGGGCCCCTGGAAACCTTCAAAGGCCAGCCTTTTTTTGATATCAAAGAGGTGTTCAACGGGGAAGGACAAATATACCTGCTTTTTGAAGGTGGTCCGGAACATCATTATTCTGCAATGCAGATTGCCCGTTTTAATCTGTCATGGATTATGGAAGGAGAACTGACTGGTGACGGTGAATTGCCGTTGTCAATGTAACTTCCATTGCAGGAGCCGGTAGTGAATCGGGCATGCAATTATTATAGGTTTTGTCTCTGAGTGTATTTTTTGCCTGTTTTGTAGCCTATACAGGAATATTAGCATTAAACCAGTTTTTTTAATCAGTCAAGGCACCAGGGTTTGAATTTTCACCCATTTGAATATGATCACATCATGGATATTCTATAAAAACAAATTAATAATGAATCAAAATCAAAATCAGCTGTTATGAAATTTTTAATTGTAATTTTTTGTGCTGCTATATCAGTTGCGGCATTTTCCCAGCAAAAATATGAACCAGACTGGGAATCCATTGATACCCGTCCGGTTCCTTCATGGTTCGAGGATGCCAAATTCGGTATTTTCCTTCATTGGGGTTTATATTCGGTGCCTGCATGGGGACCGACAGATGGACATATATATGAAAAATATGCCGAATGGTACTGGAGGCGAATGATGCAGCCTGAAAGTACAGTCGGCAAAAAATTTCGCGAATTCCATGACAGCGTATACGGTGAAGGGTTCAAATACCAGGATTTCGTAAGTGATTTTAAAGCCGAGATGTACGATCCCAACCAGTGGGCCGAACTATTTAAGGATGCAGGAGCAAAATATGTGGTACTTACTTCCAAACATCATGAAGGATTTGCACTCTGGCCCAGCAAGCACTCCTGGAACTGGAATGCCAAAGATATTGGTCCTCACCGCGACCTTGCGGGAGATCTGAGCGAAGCCGTAAAAAAACAGGGGCTCCACATGGGATTTTATTTCTCACTCTATGAATGGTTTAATCCTTTGTACCATGAAGATGTCGAACGTTATGTTGATCAGCACATGCTGCCGCAGATGAAAGATCTGGTTATCCGCTATGAACCTGATATTTTCTGGCCTGACGGTGAATGGGATCATCCGAGTGAAACCTGGCGAAGCACCGAATTTCTTGCCTGGCTCTATAATGAATCTCCGGTTAGAGGCCATGTGGTGGTTAACGACCGGTGGGGAAGTGAAACACGCAGTAAGCACGGTGATTTTTACACAACTGAATATGATCTGGTACATGACAGGGAAATTGCCGGCGAAGTTATTCACCATCCCTGGGAAGAAACAAGAGGTATCGGTGGCTCTTTCGGCTACAACCGGAATGAAAATCTGGATGATTATGAAAGCTCTGAATTCCTCATCCATTATCTTATCGATAAAGTGGCAAGGGGCGGGAATCTTCTGCTGAATGTGGGCCCCACAGCCGACGGACGGATACCGGTTATCCAGCAGCAAAGATTGAGGGATATCGGCGACTGGCTGAGAATAAACGGTGAAGGCATTTATGGTACCCGGGTATGGGAAAATGCTCCCGAAATAGGCGGGGAGACCACAGTATTTTTCACAGCAAAAGAAAATGATCTTTATTTGATATCAACCAGATGGGAGGGAAATGATATTACGGTAGAAGGAGTGAACCGCCCCCGGTCTGTGAGCATGCTTGGGTATGATGGCCGGGTCGAATATTCTTTTTCAGGTAACAGGCTGGTAATTACACCTCCGGCTCTGGATCCCGCCAGCAATCCGTCTCCCTGTGCCTGGGTCTACAAAATATCGGGAGCATTATAAGAAACCGGGGACCTGAACCCGGTATAGAGGGTGAAGCACCTTTTGAGAATCCGATTCGGGAAAGCTGGTTACGCAGAACCGGAGAATTGCCTCCGCATTTTGATCAGCTTACGACCAATGACTTACCTCCCGATTTACTTAGGTTTGAAAATGTTGAGCCGGGAACAATTACCGGTTCTCATAACTTATGGAGATACACAATGAAAAAATATGGAGGAGAACATAAAACATAAGCAACATAATATTTTCAGCAAAGCCTTGCGGTTGCTGTTTTCCTTCCTGATGGTTTTATTACTGATGCTTTCATGGCCTGGTTTTTCAGGGCTTCACGCCGGAGCCAATCCGGATCACCGAAAATGGGCAGAATTTATTGACAGCCTGATGCAGGAGCTGGTGAGCAGCCGGGATCTGCCAAATGCTTCAGTGTCGCTGGTGGCTGAAGGTGAAATTGTCTTTATGAAAGGATATGGTTATGCTGACCTGGATACCGGGAAAGCAGCCGACCCGAAAACCAGCCTGTTCCGCACCGGCTCGGTTGCCAAGATTTTTACGTGGACCGCGGTGATGCAACTTGTGGAGCAGGGGCTGATCGATCCTGACCGGGATGTTAACGAATATATTGATTTTGAGCTGCCCCGCCGGATACATGGCAAGGGCAGGCGTTACCAGCCCGCACCTGTAACCATGAGGCATCTTATGTCGCATACTGCAGGCTTTGAAGATGTGCTTGAAGCGCTTTTTTTACTTGAACCGGCAGATGCCTTAACACTCAGGGAGTACCTGGTAAGGCACATGCCTGCCCGCATATTTCCGGCCGGCACGGTAATGGCTTATTCAAATTATGGGACCGCTCTGGCGGGTTATATTGTTGAACGCTTAAGTGGTCTCCCTTTCGGGGAATATATAGAAAAGAATATTTTCGCTCCATTGGGCATGGAACACAGCAGCTTCAGCCAGCCGCTGCCACCGGAACTGCAGGATAAGCTGGTGGGGGCATACCGTATGGTTGAAGGGGAGTTCAAAGAAGGAGGCTTTGAAATCATGCCGGGGCCTGCCGGGGGACTGAGTACTACGGCTGAGGATATGGCGCGGTTTATGACGGCACATCTTACCGGTGGAGTAAATATTTTAAAGGAAGAGACGGTAAGGCAGATGCATTCGCTGCTCTATACCCATCATACTCTCCTGGGCGGCATGGCGCACGGATTGATGGAATACACCCTTAACGGCCGAAGAGTGGTATTTCATCCGGGAAGTTCAACCCTTTTTGATGCAGGCTTTTACCTGCTTCCTGAATCCGGAACCGGTCTTTTTATAGTCTACAGCGGAGGAAATTTCACGGGTCCCCCTGAGTTATTTAATGCCTTTATGCAGGAGTTTTTCCCCGGTAAGGAAAAGAAACATCTGGTTAACGGCCGGGAGGCTATACCCGGTACCACTCCTCCGGCGCCGGCTGCTCCTTCTTTGGATAGGCTGAAGGGTGAATACCAGCAGAGCCGCCGGGTTGAAACCGGTGAAGAGAAGGTGCTGAATTTAATTTCCGGGGTATTAAGGGTAGGATTATACAGTGAAGATGAGCTTGATGTTGATCTTTTGTTGACACGCTCTGCTGAAGAATTGATGAAGGAAGATCCGGAGAATGGCCTGGTTATTGATCTTACAGGGTCAGGTTACCGTTTCACGGAGGTGCAGGCAGGAATTTTTAAAAATCTGGATGGTCCGGCAGATTATCCTATGGGCCCACTGCAGTATCTTGTTGCAACTACCGATCCTTTTGGGCGGTTAATGCTGGCGACTGACGGACCGGTCACATATATCCGTATGCCATTTTATGCAACTGCGGGGTTCGCGGCACTTATTACCGGCTTCTCAGTTTTTATTGCTTTCGGCACTCTGATATTTTATGCTGTAACTGGTATGGTGATAATTTTCCGCCGGAAGGCCGGAGAAAAAGATGATGCTCAGGTTGACCGTAGGGCTCAAAAAATGGCTGATCCGGCATCCGGCCGTAAAGTATATAAAAAGGCTGATGCTGCCGGTAAGAAAGGTGGTTCATGGCGGGCAAAAAGCCGGACGGCAAAACGGGTCATCCTCCTGCATGCCATCCTGGTATTGCTTATGTTATGGTCAGTGGCTGTTACAGGGAGGCCCGATCCTGTCTATCAACTGCCCATGGCAGCACTTGGCCGTACATCATTTCTTACCCTTCTGCCCGGCGTGCTGCCTCTTGTTCTTGCCCTGCTGTCCGTGCCGGTTATTATCTGCTGTGTGATTGCATGGAAAAACAGATGGTGGAAAATATCAGGCAGGATCCATTACAGTCTCTATATGCTGGCGGCAGTTTCACTTACCTGGATTTTCCGGTTTTATAATTTATTATGGTAGACTGTTTTTATTTGTACCGTCTTATTCAGCCATGAGCCAATATTATTCCCTGGTCATTTTTATCAGTAAGCAGGCATTAGTCATTTTGCTGAATCTTTTAGGGATAATCATATCAGGTGATCCCGTAAATATTATTTCCCTGATTTTTTTTTACGTAAAGGCCTGATATTACCATACCCGTCAAACACAAAAAAGTTGGAGTACAAAACACTCATAATTAAAATCATAGTACATCCAGCAAATATAGCGACCATGATCATGACCTGATATTTGATGGCAGTGGCGGGTGATGCTCCTCCCAGAATTTGTCCGGTCATCATGCCGGGCAGTGAAATCAGTCCGATGACGGACATGTTAGCCAGCAAAGGGTTGAGACCTTTTATAAGTGCCTCCTGTATGTAGGGGCGAATAGCGTGCTTCCGGCTTCCGCTGTTGGTAAGAATAAAATAGTAAAGTTCTTTGCGTTGAGACAAACCGTCAAAATAAGTAGTCAGTCCGACGATATTATGATTAATGGAATTACCCAGCACCATACCTGAAATCGGGATAAAGTACCGGGCATCAAAAAAATAGTCAAGTTGTATTATAAGTCCCAGGAAGAATCCATCAATAATTGCCATTGATAAAAGTCCCGCCAGGATAAAAGGTAACAGGAAAATATACCAGTTAAGCCTTACCCGGTGAACTATAGTGCCCGCACCAATCAGGACCATGATAAAAACCCACAGGGAATTGATCCAGGGGTTGTTAATTTCGAATATCCATTCAAGGTAAACAGCTACCAGAAATAATTGTACTACCATCCGTGCAACACTAATAAACAGATCTTTTACCATCCTGACCCGGTAATAATGAAATACAAGCACGGGTATCGCTAGAATTGTGAAGCCAAGGGTGAGGTTAAAAATACCGATGTCTGTCATATCATCGTTATAACATTATAGTTTTATGGGAAGAATCGATCCATTCCCGGTTGTGAGAAGAAGACAGGATAGTCTTGTTGTCAAGGCTGTGTGTCAGGTTGATTAATTTCCTTATTGAATCTTTATCCAGAGAGGATGTGGGCTCATCAAGTAAAATAATTTCCCGTTCAATAGAAAGGCATATGGCTATAACAATACGCTGCTTTTGGCCTCCGCTCATTTCATCGAACCGTTGCCCAAGTATACAGGCCGGCAGCCCAAGTTCTTCAATAAAATAATTTACACGATCTTTTTTTTCCATTGCTCTTATTAGCTTAAGCAACTCATTACCATCACCGACGGGTAGATTTACATTTTGTGGCAGGTATGCCATCAGTGACCTGATTTCTTTAATATTTGTATTATTGAGCTCCATGCCGTTTACTTCGATCAGACCCGTATCCGGTAAAATATAACCCTGCAACATTTTCAGAATTGACGATTTTCCTATTCCGGAAGGACCTGCAAAGCAAACCGTCTCACCTCTTTCAATGGTGAAAGTGAGGTCTTTTAAAACACTTATATTGTTAAAAGACAGTGAAATGTTTTTTAATTTTATCATTATATCCAATGTCCGGCACCTCTCCGGTTTTATGCCTGAAGTGGTGATTTTTCATGGTGAATATTTCAATTGTCAGTTATAACCGGCCCTTAAATGCTGTTCAGTGTATATCTCGGGTGTCATATCAAATCAGCATGTCTGATCCGGTGTACAATTTTAACATCCGGGTTTGTGTTCCCTATATCTCGGGTGTCATATCAAATCAGCATGTAGTTAAATTATTTGTCAGCTTAAGATTATTCAATTTCGTAACGAACTCGTGAATCCTGTATATCTGGCTGACCTGGTACAACAGAAATAGTGTTCCGGGAACCTGAATGATTACCGGTGATAATCTGAATGTGTAGCCGTAAACATTAAATTCAGGAAATGTTATAAGAAGTATCAATAAAAGTGAACAGGCCAGACAGCCCAGTGACAGCAGAACAATAGCCGAACGTGTTCTCCTGATAATGCTGTAATCAGTGACGATTTTTTCCATTAATTCATCGGTAAAACCAGCTGACGGCGATTCTATGCCATACTTTATGATATTTCTGATATTATGCTCTTTCATAATGCTTTCTTTAAATCTTTACCAATTATTTTCTGTAAATCTTTAAGCAGGTTTTTTCTTCCGCGGTGTAAAATAACTTTGATATTGGATTCTGAAAAACCGCTGATTTCTTTTATTTCTTTTATATCAAGTTCTGCCAGGTAATAAAGCCTCAATAAAAGGGCTTCATCAGGTTTCATTCTTTCAAATGCCAGATTGACAATCCTTTTTCTCTCTGAAACTACCAGGTTGTCAAATCCTGTGTTATGATCAAAACTAAAATCATGTTCCGGGTAATCATTATCGTTATGATAATCCATTTTTTTACTTTTCCTTGCCATGGTCAGGCAGGTGTTAACCACTATCCTGTACAGCCAGGTGGAGAAGGAGGATTCCTGCCTGAAATTTTTTATGTTTCTATACACTTTAATAAACGAATCCTGCAAAGCATCTTCAGCTTCATGCTCATTTTTCAGGATAGAACAAGCCAGGGAAAAGGATACATCTTTGTACTTTTCAACAATTTCCCTGAAAGCAGATGTATCGCCTTCCCTGATCTTATCTAAAATCAAAAAATCATTATTGTTGCTCTTTTCTTTCAAGTTTCTTCCTGATAAAAAATGACAATAACAATCCCAGGCTTCCGAAAAGCAATATGCTCGCTCCGGTCAGCAAGCCTGTTGCAGCATCCGGAAGATTGCTTAACTGTGGAATAACGGCAGCTGCCAACCCAACGGCTATACCTAAAACCGTCAATCCGATTTCCAGCAATGGAAATTTTCTTTTTGGAAGCTCGATGTTACCTCCGCTTTCAATAATTGCCTTTTTGGTCTGATGCTTATACCTGCTGGTGAAATAAACAATCAGAACAATCATGGCAAAAAAGGAGACAGGAACTAAAATTTCAACCATTTCGATTCTTTTTTGGTTAAACAAAGGTTTCTTTAATGTGAACTTTCATCAATTGGACTGTCAGGTCTTGATTCTGGTTACAAAAAGTAACCTGATTTTAATAAAAAGAATTACGCGGGGCTATGCCCGGGGTAAAATAGAAATAATATATATGAACTTACAGTCACACGAAGTGTGAATTTTTCGGCGTAATACCCCGATGGCTTGCCCCGGGGATAGTCGAAAAATAGTAAATTCTTTATTTAGCCGCCTCAATAACCAAAAACAAACAAAATGTCAGCCTTAATTTTATAGTTTGCAACGCCGGGAACCGGAAAATCAACAGTTAGCAGTCCGGTTCCATTAATTGCCGGATCATAATGCATGCCTGAAAAAGCAACACCTGAAACAGCCGGGTCATCATGCTAATTATCCCAATGTATGGTTTTAAAATAGTTAACCAGTTCTTTTGCTTTATCAAGAGCTTTCAGGGCGCGGTAACCGGTATAACCGGTCAGAAACTTTCCGGCCAGCTCACGGTCATTCTCTGAAAGCTCCAGTGCCACTTTTTCAATGGCCGGCTGAAGATCAAACTGATCCTGCTCAAAGGGATCCCATACCTCCCTGGCTGTTTCAACATTTCTGGTGTAATTAAGGTCAATAAGATTTTCCAGTGCCGTGAATACATCAAAGGCATTTTCAGGGTCGTGGTCAAAGGTGCCTTTCGGCGGATTGAAATGGAAATCTATTTTCAGTGCTTCTTCAATATCCCATTGCTTGTAATAGGGCTTCGGGGTTTCAGTAATGCCTGAATACCATGGTACAAGGACCGATCCGCATGGAGCAGCAGTAGTGCGCCAGACAAGGGATCCCACCTCAACAGGCATCCAGCTTCTGAGTTGATATACTGCAAGTTCCTGCGACCTTCCGCTGCAAATATTTCCTGTCCCTCCCTCCCGGTGAGGGGTGGTATTATCTGTGACGCCAAGCCGCCAGGCCATTTCCGGTTCAGGTTCCTGTCCATCGACATGTCCGTGGCTCCTTATTATATTCACAACATCCAT
>PXAP01000020.1 GCA_003567115.1 Bacteroidota bacterium | reverse complement strand
AGCACCGACTTGACCCTGGTAAGCTTGTGAAGAAGAAGGTCCAGCTGTTTTTTATTCTTAACTATTACCCTTATAATCCCTGAAAACATTCCGTCAGATGAATCAATGCTGATAGAGCGCAGCGTCATTTTGAGATCTTTTGATACCACATCGGAGATCTTATTTACAATGCCTGTTTCTTCGACTCCGGTTAACTTTATCATCACCTGGAATGAAGCATTTTCTGAAGAACTGGTCCACTTTGCCTTAACTACACGGTAATCATATCTGCTGAGCATTGAAGGGGCATTGGGACAACTTGTGCGGTGTATCTTTATTCCACCGTTAACACTGACAAAACCAAAAACAGGATCACCAAATACCGGATTGCAGCAGGGTGCCAGTTTAAAGTCAATATTGTTAAGGCTTTCATCTATTATAAGTATATCAACAGGTTTATCACTTAGGGGTGTATCAGCAGTTTCATCAGCAATTTCCCCGGCATCGGATAAAACGGTTCCGGAATCTCTTTCATTTTTTTCGTGTTTAAGAATAATATCCTTGACATCGGCCGGATCAACCCTGCCCGATCCAACCAGATAATAAAAGTCGAATGTCGTTTTTACCTTGTAATGCTTCAAAACTTTGGTCTTAATCCTGTCAGGAAAATTTATTTTCCAGTTTTTAAGCCTCCTGTCCAAAAGCTCCTTGCCTGCTTCAGATTCAATCTGACGGGCTTCCTTCAGGCTCTGTTTGATCTTTGTCCTTGCCTTGGCAGTAACAACCCAGTTCAGCCAGTCAATCTTAGGTGTCTGGTTTTTTGAGGTCAGGATAGAAACCTGGTCGCCATTATTAAGCACCGTTTTGATCGGAACATTCCGGCCATTAACCTTTGCCCCTACACAACTGCTTCCTATATCAGTGTGTATTTCAAAGGCAAAATCAAGCACTGTAGCCCCGGCCGGAAAACGTTTAAGATCACCATTGGGTGTAAAAACAAAAACATCCTCCCTGTAAAGGTTAAGCTTCACATTATCAATAAACTCAATTGCATCAGGTTCAGGATTTTCCAGTATTTCCCTGATACGCACGAGCCATTCACCCAGACCCTTGTCAGGGCTCTCACCTTTATATTTCCAGTGTGCAGCAAGTCCTTTTTCAGCTATTTCATCCATCCTCCTGGTGCGGATCTGTACTTCTACAAATTTACCCCCCGGCCCCACTACGGTGGTATGCAGAGCCTCATATCCGTTTGACCTGGGTACGGAAATCCAGTCCCTCATCCTGCTGGTATTGGGCTGGTAAAAATCAGTTACAATGGAATATACTCTCCAGCAATCAACCTTTTCGTTTTTAAGCTCCGATTCAAGAATAATCCTTATGGCAAAAATATCATATATCTCTCCAAACTCAGCCTGCTGTTTCTTCATTTTATTCCAGATAGAATAGACCGACTTGGTCCTGCCTTTTATTTCAAAATCAAAACCCTGTGCGGTAAGTTCCTTCTTGACAGGCTCGGTAAATTCCCTTATAAACCGGTTACGAGCCCTGGTTGTATTCCTGAGTTTATTGTAAATGTCCTTATAAACTTCCGGCCTGGTATATTTCATGGAGAGGTCTTCCATCTCTGACTTCAGGCTGTAGAAACCAAGCCGGTGTGCAAGCGGTGCATAAAGATATAAAGTTTCCGATGCCACCTGTAACTGCCTTTCGGCAGAAGAGAACTCCAGATTACGCATATTTTCGATCCGGTCGGCAAGCTTCAGAAGTATCACCCTTACATCTGTCGATAGTGTCAATAAAAGCTTTCTGAAATTCTCAGCTTGCAGAGAGGTTTTCAAATCAGAAAAATGAGACATTCTGGTAAGCCCATCAACGATATTACGTACAGGCTTGCCAAAATTTTTTTCTATCTCGCCTAAGCTGCTCTCTCCATCCTTTACGGTTTCATGAAGCAGTGCAGCTATGATCGAAGTCCCTCCCAGGCCCAGCTCCTCAACCGCTATCCTGGCAACAGCAATGGAATGATATATATATGGATCGCCCGAATCCCGTTTTTTATGAAGGTGTGCATTGAGTGCTATCTTGAAAGCCTTTCTTATATTCTTATTATCTTTTTCATATTTACACTTCCTGCATACCCTGAGCAATCCCTTGTATTTATTAAGTATATCCTTCCTTGTTCTTTCCGGTAAGACCGGACTGTCTGTTTTGTCGAACATTTAGAATATATTTTTTATCGAATATTTGGATTATTGAGGATTATAATATAAAACGGTGCAAAGATAATAACTGATATTTTTTAATTATTCAAAAAAACCCGGATGACAGATCACCCGGGTTTTCAATCTTTTAAATCAATTGGATATCATCGGAAACTTATTCCCAAACCACCGCTCAAAACAGAATAATTTGAGTATGTATAGTCAAAGTGAATATGAATTAAGGCGAGCTTTATTTTAAATCCGGCAGTCATTATGGGCTGCACTCCTTTGTAATCACCGCCAAGACTGAAATCTACCGGATCTTTAATTGCAGACTCGTCGGTTACTTCAGTAAATATATTGGCGGGATCTTCCTGATTTACGGCAGGGACAGGATACCATCCTGACATTTTAAGGTTTGTGGTGGTTGAATTGATGCCAATTCCACCATAGGCCGTAATAAATGGAATATCGGCCGAAGCTACTATGTTTGCAGTAAAACTGCCCACCCCGAAATCCATTTTCTGATTATCAAAGCTAACCGCAGCAGATGTGTTGTCAATGGCATCTATGTTCCCGGGAACAATACTGATACCTGTTCCGGTGTAGAACCTGGTATACCCTGTCATAACCGAAAGATTAACAACAGGTAGTCTTCTCACTGCCGGAATCCATTGCTTAAGACTGTGTTTTACACCTGCCCCCCATAATCCCAGATTCCCTACATCACCAAATTTCACCTCCGGTATATACCTTCCTATTATATCTGTTCCATAAGGTAGTCCTATACCCAGCTGTAAAGTAGGGGCGGGAATAAAAGCCAGTCCTGTACCCGGGGGAAGGGTATATTCAGCAAGGGTAATCTCCTGATCATGTACAGTTTCTACATATTGTAACGTTGGCCTGTGGTCTCCGACCGAACCTGAAAAAGTAGGAGCTACCGGATCACCTAAAATATTGGCCGATGGACTGAGATCCAGATCATTCAGATTAAAATATTTTGCTTCATCAGGAATTAAAGCCACATTAAACGAAAAGGTCAGATCAAAACCGGGAAAACTATGTGGCCTGGCAGTATTATACCAGCCTGAATTGAGTGTTGCACCAAAAGCTTTGGGAAAAGGAGTGAGATAGGCCTCCAGAAGTTTTCCGCCATCGTCAACTCCTCCGGTAATAAGCCTCCCCAAATCAGTAAGCTGAGCTGATGAATTATGGGAGACAAGGCCGGAAATGATAAAAATAATCAGAAAAGCTGATTTTCTTGTTAATTGTTTCATAAACAGATATTGTTTGAGTTTATAAAAAAAGCTCCTGAAAAGAAACCTGTTAATTATATACAACACAGTATACAGTTAAGACAAACCTATTGTTTCATTTATGGAGATAAATTTAATCCGGATTAATAATATAACTTGCATATAATTAATTGACAGGTTTTTGTAAAATGATCTTCTGATAACCGTCATTTGAAGTGAGCTATCCCTGACCAGTGCCCCGGAATATCATATAGATTTCCGATTTCCGACCCCGAGGCCCGGGGACTGGTGAGATCGGCGAAGCCAATCTCTTAAAGCTCTGCTGGTGAGATCGGCGAAGCCAATTAAACCACTTTATGAATAATATGACGGGATACTGCAATACCTGCAGCCCGGAATCAAAAAATAATGAAAGAAAACCACAAACTTATAGCAGGGGACTGAAAACACGGGCAAATGATTCCATAAATTTCCTTTTTAAACTCCTTTTCCTGTGTGTTTCAAGATCTGCCTCAAAACAGTTATCCAGATCATCCAGAAAAGAATTCATAAGGTCTCTGCAAATTTTCTCATCATATATAAGTGCATTCACTTCGAAATTGTCATCGAAACTGCGTACATCCATATTAGCCGTACCAACTGAGGCAAGTACATCATCAACCACAATAAGTTTACTGTGAATAAACCCTTTTTGATAATAAAAAACACGAATACCGGCTTCAAGCAGCTCTTCAACGTACGACATTGTTCCGTTAAATGCCAGATGAGAATCAGATTTACCGGGAATAATCATTCTGACATCAACTCCACTTAGTGCCACAGTCTTGAGTGCAGTGAGAATACTTTCATTGGGAATAAAATATGGTATTGCTATATAGATATATTCCTTTGCGGTGCTTATGGCACTGAAATATGCCTGCATTATACTTGACCAGTCAGAGTCAGGGCCGCTGGCCGTGATCTGTACAAGCTGGATGTTTTTTATCTTTGTCTTTGGCAAATATTTATGATCGCTTACAATCTGTCTTGATACAAAATACCAGTCAGTCAGAAAGACAACTTGCAGGGAATTAACAGCCTCTCCCTCTATCTTCATATGGGTATCCCGCCAGTAAGGTATTTTTCTGGTTCCGTCAATATACCTGTCCGCTATATTAATGCCGCCCACGAATCCCACCCTGCTGTCAATTACGATAATCTTCCGGTGGTTCCTGTAATTAATACGGTTAGCCAAAAAAGGAAAGCGAACCGGCATGAATGGGTAAAACTCAATACCGGCAGAGTCAAGACTCTGCAAATATTTTTTTCCAAGTTTCCAGGAGCCCACATCATCAAATATAAGCCGGACCTTGACTCCCTCTTTTGCTTTGGCAATCAATACTTCCCTGATCTCATTACCTATTCTGTCATCATCAATAATATAATACTCCAGGTGAATATGATTTTTTGCTCTTTTTAACTCTGAAATAATTGAATCGAATGTCTGTTTACCATTATTCAATATTTCAACACGGTTTTGTTTTGTAAGTAAACTCTTGCTATTGTTTAACAGCAAATTAATAATCGGTAATTTGCTTCTGATTTTTTTATTTTCAATAAACCCCTCATCCTGTAATTCAATAATCTGATTTTCAATTAAATTACGAATATGCTCAAAATCTTTCAGTCCCTTGCGTGAGAAAATCTTTTCTTTACGATAATTCTTGCCTATCAGAAAATAAAGAATCAGTCCCAGGATAGGTAAAACAAACAAAACTACCACCCATGATATGGTTTTTGACGGATTCCTGTTATCAAGAACTACCGATATAGCAACAATAATGGCTGTTGTCAGGTAGATTACATTAAGAATAAACAAAATGATATTCCATGAATCTGATAATGAATATAAGGGGTTCATATGTAACTATTTATATTAATTAACAGGTCTGACAGATATTGCTAAACTATATTTTCATTTTATGCAACCCGGAGAAATGAGTTTATAATATTAAAATGCTTTTATTATGATAAAACCTATTGTCCCGTTTATAAAAATAGTTCATTTACCTTATATATAAACAACCCGGGATATAGAATTACTCAGGCTGAAAAAAGGAAATTATGCCGGTTCTTCTTTAACCGGCGGATAAACCAGCTCATTTTCACTTTTGGCAATTATGGTTGATGCAGTACAGTCACCCGTTACATTAACCACAGTACGAAGCATATCAAGCGGCCTGTCAAGTGCAAGTAACATGGCCATACCCTCGGCAGGCAAACCTACTGATGTAAGTATTATCACCAGCATGACCACACCACCGCCGGGAATACCCGGGGCACCTATTGATGCCAGCGTAGCAGTAAGAACGATTGTAAGTTGTTGTGCAATAGTAAGATCAAAACCAAAAACCTGGGCAATGAATACCGCACCAACAGCCTGATAAAGGCTGGTCCCGTCCATATTGATTGTGGTACCGATAGGCAGTACAAAGCTGGAGATGGTCTTGGATACCCCCAGATCTCTTTCAACTACATTCATTGAAAACGGAAGCGTGGCAGCGCTTGAACTCGTAGAAAAAGCGATCATCTGAACAGAACTGATTATCTTGTAAAAACCCCGGTAGGTTAACGGGGTGAACAGCTTCAATACAAAAGGATAGACGGCAAAGATCATAAAGATATAACCAAGTATGGTGGTAATCATATATAGACCCAGTGAAGCAAAAAGATCGAGCGATTCAGCAATATCATCGCCTGTAAACTCGACAATCAGGGTTCCAAGCAAAGCAAATACTCCGAGCGGAGCAATTTTCATTATTATTTTAACAATTTTCATAATAATTTCACTCATTCCATCGAAGAAACCCTTAACCACCTTGACTTTTTCATGAGGAAGGAGAGCAATGGCGATTCCGAAAAGTATTGCAAAGAATATGACCTGTAGTATATTCCGGTTATCGCTGGCAGCATCCACCACATTTTGAGGAACAATCTCCACCAGAAAATCGAGCGGTGCATCCGGTGTTACCTGCTCGGCAATTGTTCCCTTCTCCCCTGCCGGGTCGGCATATTTTTCCTGCATTTCAGCCCTTCTGGAATCAGGAAATGCATGACCGGGTTTCATTATATTAACGATAAGCAACCCTACAGTGATAGCTACCACGGTTGATGCCATAAAGAAACCCAGTGTCTTTAGTCCGATCCGGGAAAGCTTGCCGATATCGGTAAGACCGGCCATTCCCTTTACAAGTGAAACAAATATAAGGGGTACTGCGATCATCTGTAACATATTGAGAAAAATGGTGCCAAAGGGTTTTACCCATTGCTGATTAAAAACAGTCCATTCAAATATAACTGCCAGCAATCCCCATATAATTCCGGCAACCATCCCGGCAATAATTTTAGCCCATAAAGGAAGATTTTTCCATTTTTTCCACATATAAACAGATTTTTTCAGTTATTGCTATAAAAATATTAACCATCTCCGCTAAACGGAACTGCCGCTAAAATACATTTTTTGTGCTAATTTCAGTCATTACTAACAATTATAGTGTAAGGTAAAAATGTGTAAAAGTAATTCAAATGTAACGTACTGATTTATGGAGTTCATTTTGATAATTTACTTATATTAGTCTGCCAAATTTTATTTAAATAACCGGTAATGATTGAAAGGAAAAAAATACCATTATGGGATGCAATTATTATGCTATACGGATATGCGCGTTCCAGAATCCTTGAGCAGATAAAGGCAGTATCCTTCATAATACTATATCTGGTTGTATTCCAGACATTAATCCTCGGAGTCCCCATATCCGGTGCCCTGACTATTGCCGGCGGAATAGCAATGGTAGTTTTCGGTCTCGCTTTTTTTCTCGAGGGACTGGTGCTGGGACTCATGCCACTGGGAGAAAGGGTTGGTATCAAATTGCCTACCCGGACTACCATCCATGTTATTGCCCTGTTCGGAGTGCTGCTTGGTTTTGGCTCCACCCTGGCAGAACCGGCAATCAGCGCCCTCAGAACAGCAGGTTCTAACGTCACGGCGTGGGATGCACCCCTTCTCTATATGCTTCTGGAGCGCCACACCGAACAGCTGGTACTTTCAATAGGTGCAGGTGTGGGTATAGCCGTAGCCCTGGGTATGTTCAGGTTTTACTATAATTTGTCAATCAAACCGTTTATCTATGTCATAATACCTGCTGTGCTGGTGTTTTCGTTCATTGTTTCTTTCAATGAAAGTATCAGCTCAATAATAGGTCTGGCCTGGGATTCGGGTGCTGTAACCACCGGTGCGGTGACAGTTCCTCTTGTACTTGCCCTGGGGATTGGTGTATCCAGGGCATCCTCAAAAGGTAAGGGATCAAGCGGTGAATTTGGAATAATACTGCTCGCTTCACTGTTTCCAATCCTGGCCGTCCTTACTCTTGGCACAACCCTTAGCTTCAGGGCTCCTGAGGCAACAACAGAGGACGGGTTTTTCTCCCCTGCCCAGAGGGAGAAAGCACTTTACCTGTTCGACAGTGAAAAGGATCTGGAATCACATGCTTTCACTCATGGTACCGAAGCAGGGCGCCGCGCCTTCTATCCTTCAGAAAGCAAATATTATGAAACACTGGTGTCACTGGGTAAAGATCCTGAAATACGTTATACCCTTATCGGGGAAATGCCGGTAGCGGACTGGATTGTGAACCGGGCATCGGAATACGAACGCAGCTTCCTTGCCGGAGCGGATCTGTCAGGCCCGCGTGGGTCACAGGAATCTCTTGCTCCCGTGCTTAAGGAAGAATCGGCCGGTGGTGTCAGGGCAGTGGTTCCATTATCAATCATGCTTATAATTGTTCTGTTACTTTTGAGGGAAAGGCTCAGGTACAAGGATGAAGTGGCTCTGGGTTTAGTGTTTACTCTTATTGGCATGACTCTCCTGACCTCGGGTATTCGTCTCGGACTGGCTAATCTGGGAGGCGAAGTTGGCGGACAGCTCCCAAGGGCTTTTGCTGAAGAAGAAAAATTCATTGACAGGATAATGATACAGGATTTTGACCCTTCTGTTGTTTACACTGTTATTGCGATCGATGGCACTAAAAAATCGTATTTCAACATGCTTGACAATAACAGGATCAACCAGGTTGAATATCACGATACCCGTTTTGATGCAGAAAGCGGTAATTATGAGCATATTATTACCCGCACACCACTGTTTGACGCCAGGTTGACAGTACTGGGAATTATTATTGTGCTGCTTTTTGCATTCGGACTTGGTTTCGGGGCCACCCTTGCCGAGCCTGCCCTGAACGCTCTTGGCATGACCGTGGAAAACCTGACGGTTGGAACAATAAAACAGTCCAAAATAGTGCAGATTGTTTCCATTGGAGTCGGTACCGGGATTTTACTCGGACTGTCACGGATAATGTTCAATATACCTCTTATCTGGCTTCTTATACCCCCCTATTTTCTGGTTTTAATTCTCACTTATTTTAGTGAGGAGGAATTTACCGCAATAGCATGGGATAGCGGCGGTGTTACAACCGGACCGGTTACCGTGCCGCTCGTTCTTGCAATGGGCCTTAGCATAGGCGCGGAACTAAACGTGGTTGACGGTTTTGGAATACTTGCCATGGCCTCGGTATTTCCCATAATCACGGTTCTTACCTATGGTTTGATAACAAAAACAAAACAGAAGAAGTCACTGGATCAAAATGACGATAACCATGAAATCGATATCAGCGGGAATCTTCTGGCTGAAAAGCATAATTCTGGGGAGCAAAAATAAATTTAATCAGGTAAATAACAGCCAGCCAAAATACAGACAGATGCAAAAGTTAAAAGAAAAAAAGACGAAAGT
>PXAP01000297.1 GCA_003567115.1 Bacteroidota bacterium | reverse complement strand
GGAACACTTAATGAATAATTTCCGTCAACATCGGTAACGGTCCCCACGGTTGTCCCCTGCAGCACTATCGACACACCGGGCAGTGGCTCACCTGTACCGGCATCGGTAACAACGCCTGTTACCTGTTGCTGAACCTCAGAAGACATTAACATGTTGCCCGAAAGATTCAAAACGGACAACATCATAAAACATAATAATAGCTTCATAATTAGTAGGTTTTTGATTTGAAAATTAGGTTTTTGTTCCATAATTTTGCATGGTTTTAGGATTTAAAAAATTGGGATAAGTAATTAAATCACCGTAACATAAAAATACTTTCCGGTTATGTCTCCTCTGAGAAAACATAATGCCGGTTTCAGGTAGTTTTTTCTGGTGTTTATTCCATATACGTTCAGGGTTTTAAGGTTAAACAAATATCAGAGCAGAACATCTGCATCCGACTTGATGTAAGATTTTACCCGATTTGGGTTTAGACACGGCCAAATATATCAACAAAAAAATAAAAGCAAAACAAAATGTTAAAATATTTTAATTTTTAACTTATAAAATATCTGTATTTTTTATGATGTGACCAGGCAAAATAAGATCCTTACGGCTTGCCCGGCCATATTCCATAAGATATTGACCCCGAATACTGAAACGGGGTATCCTCTTATAATTTTCTTGTAAATAAATATTATTTGTAGCGGACTGATTTGGAATCATCTAAAGGTATTATCCTGTTATTTATCCTGTCACGCGTAACCGGTATATATATAATTAGATGCAACAAAGACATCAAAAGTTGCAGCAAAATGCTTTTTTTTGTTTGTTTCTTCCGGCACCCTGCAGCAACAACCTGTTTTCCAGTTGAATAATTAAATGCAATCCTTGATTTTCTCAAATCAAAAAAACCGGGAAAAAATATCACCCCGTGTCCGTAGCTTCCGGCAGGCAGCCCCTTAAGAATTGTGAATGCAATTTAAGAATAACAGGCAGGACAGCCTCCCTGTTATCATTATTTATAACCATTCCTGCAAGGGGGTATTTTTTACTGTCCGGCCACTGACTGGCCATTCTTTGCCTTACGCTCTCCTCGCTTTCCCCGTCACGTAACATAATACGATGTAACCTCAATTTTTCGGGTGCAGTGACCAGTATGACCGTATCCAGTCCGCGATGCATACCTGCCTCAAACATTATGGCTGCTTCCTTTATAATATAGGGGACATGACCGTGTTTACCGAGCCATAACATAAAATCTGCCCTTACGGCAGGGTGCACAATTTCATTTAACTGATTCAGTAAATCGGGATCATTAAACACAATATCTGCCAGGGCTTTCCTGTCCAGAACATCGCCACGGAATACAGCAGGCCCGAATGCTTCATTCAGCTTGTGCCTGACATGCATGTTTTCATCCATGATCCTTCTTGCTGCAAGATCGCTGTTATATACAGGCGCTCCCAGTATCGAAAAGACCTTGCAGACTGTAGATTTACCCGATCCTATTCCTCCTGTAACACCGATTTTAAGCATAACCGTTTATCTGAACAAAGCAGGTTTATAATATTAATGACCTGTATGTTAACATTTCATGATCCGGATATTCCGTATTTTAACAGCTATGAAACACTATTTTTCATTTGTTTCGTTGTTGTCAAAACAAGCTGATTTTTATTCTTCATAAGTATTAACCTCATTAACAGGTTTCTCAATTATAAAGTCGACATTTTGCGGAGAAAAACGTACCGACTTAATGAATTCAGGTTGCTTTTCAAGCCGAACGGGAAGACGTCCCGTAGCGGACGGGAGACTGTCATAGTGAACCGAAGCCACAAACTGCCGTGAATTTACCTTGTCATAATCGGTAAGGGCCACAAGGAAGGAGACTGTAACAGAAGAAGGGAATGTTTTCATTATCAATGTATCGGGGAGATTTACAACTTCAAGGGGAACCCTCAAACTGGCTTCGGTGAACTGGTCGACCGGTACGTTAACGGTAACCCTGCTTTCTGAAAAATCAAGCATATCATGATCAGGAAGATTAACGGTCTGCTTTAAAGACCCGCTTATACCCCCAATATGCAAAGGAAGTGTCGGAACAAACCTCATTGTATCCAATAAAGTTAAAGGCCCTGACACAGTAACTGAATCAGGTTCAACCTCAATATTACCTTTTATCATGAACTGCGATTCAAATCCGAGATCAAGCAGCGGTTTTACCGGCAGCTTCCGGCTTACCTTATCGGTAAATCTGAGAAACAGGGAATCTGGCTTTATATCAAGTATTTCTATGTCTGCTCCCAGCTGACCGGCAATTCGGTTGGTGGCAACCGAAAAAAGCATGTAGAAATTCCTGGTTTCCGTATCGGGCAATCTGTTAAGCGTGAATGAATTCACGTCAAAGACGACAGGATGCAACCGGCGGCTTACATGATATTTGAGCAAAGTGTACCCGTATGCATTCACTGTTAGTTCGAGAGTGGAAGGCAACTCTCCCACCATTACCATATTTTCAGGGAAGTTGGTATACCTTACCGGGTATCTCAGGCGGGCTGTATACTCGCGGCCCAGGGCACTTAAAAACCAGAAGATGGTTGAAATAAAAACGAAAAAAATAAATACCAGGACCCTGCGTTCAGGTTTCGGACCGGTAAGTTTTCCAAAAGCACCCCTTATTATATTGTGCACCTGGCCTGATATTATTGAGTTCAGTTTAAAAAGCAACGATTTGTGAAATAATTAAATAAAGACAAATTGTAATTCATTGATATAAAGCTCCTGCATTTTTCCTTTTGGAAAAAATTCCTTCGGGGAAAGTGAAGTTAAAAGTTCAAAAATACCGTTAACATGTTATCATTAATGGCTTTTTAAGCGCCTAAATAACAATCATTCGTGGTGTTCACGACAAATTACCCTTTTTATAACGATCTCATTATAAAATTATTACAGGGGAAGCATACTGTCCCCTATAATCCTTCTAACGTTGTGAAGAGAGGTCGGTCGGGTCTTTAAGAACGGCGTTCTTATCAACCTTTACATGGACATTGTTGCCCACATCGATTGTTATGACCTGGCCTGAAATATCATTAATCTTACCGTATATACCACCGGTTGTGACTATTTTGTCTCCTTTCTTAAGCGACTCCCTGAAATTTCTCAACTCTTTCTGTTTTCTCATCTGGGGTCGTATCATAAAAAAATAAAATACCAGAATAATAAGCAGAAGAGGCAGAAAAGAGATAAAGGGACTCTGGCCCTCCTGGGGGGGCGCCATAAGCCATAAAACAGTTAAATCAGTCATCATTATTGTGTTTTTTGGTGTAAAAATAATAGCGGCAAAATAAGCATAAATTTCCAGAAACGACAAATACCATGCCGTGCATTTAATAAACATAAATATCACGGCAAGCCAGGTGTTATAAGCAGCAAAAATCTTTGCCTCTTACCCTGCTAAAGAGCTTATCCGGAAACAAGCCAAGCATTATGAGAAACAAACATACCACCGCCCGCTTTTTTTATGCTGAACCTGACCACGCAAGCCGGGCATTATGAGCAACAGACACCCCGGCTGCGTCATCATTCGCCTATCAGTCCCCGACCTCTCTTTACAATCCTGTTCTCATTTTTCAGCTGCTGAATGACCTTGTCTAAAATGCCGTTTATAAAATGGCTGCTTTTTTCCGTACTGTAATACTTGGCAATCTCAATATATTCATTGAATGATACCCTTGTGGGTATTGAATCATTTTCAAGTATCTCTGCAATTGCAAGTTCCATAATGAGAATATCCATGAAAGCTATTCTTTCCACATCCCAGTTCCTGGTATGCTGATCTATCAGTTTTTCATATTCCTTATGATGGATTATTATATTCCTGAACAGCTTTTTAACAAATTTCCTGTCTTCTTCGTCCCTGAAAAGGGAATATACGGGAACCGGACAAGCATTATTCCCTGAAAATTTTTTAAGGCTCTTTTCTGCCATGCGAGCGGTAAACCCGAGGTCATCGTTCCAGTAAATGCTTCTCTCCTCAAGCACCTGGTCGAGCGACAATGAATTAATTATTAGTTCATTAAGCACCTGTAATACAAACTTTTTATCCGACTCCCGGGATACCTCACCTTCATCAATATAATCCGAATACATTTCACTATCAATAAGCTGGTTGTAAAGCTCCCTTATCAGCTCGGGATAGTTTACCCACGATATTTTATGCTTTTTTATCAGTTTGTTCAGCAACTCATGATCTTCAAGGTGCCGGATAAGAAGATTGTCTGAAAACCGGGTGTTGGGATGCAGGTCTTCATAGCTTGGTGAAAGTTTAGAGCGGGCAAGATCGGCTCTTTTTCGGGCATACCGGGCCATTTCAATAAGGAGCAAATAAATTGAAAGGTAGAGTTCGTAGGTTTTCTGTATGCTGTAAAACAATTCTTTCTCAGACCTGCCCGGCGAATCCGTGCCGGACTTAAAATAAGCATAAGCTGCCTGTAAGACCTTTATTCTTAATAATCTTCTGCTTATCATTTTATTAAAAGAGCCTCTGTACAATAATTACGGAAAATAAACATTTTTAAACAAGCAGAACCGGGTTTTAAAAATATTTACCTGATTTATTAGCGACAAATTTGTGTTTGGCTGCCAAAATTATTTTATTTGCTGTAAATATATTAAATAAACCTGAAAGTTAATCTTTTTTAGTCATTTGAATATTAATACATAAAAAAGCAGGAAGATGGAAGAGAACGAAAAAAAACCCGAAGGAGATAACGGAGCAAGACAGGAAATTTTCTCGCAAACGGTAAGAGCCGGTAAAAGAACATATTTTTTTGATGTCAAGGCAACGAGAAATAATGACTATTACCTTACGATTACGGAGAGTAAAAAACGGTTTAACAAAGAAGGTAAACAATATTTTGAAAAACACAAGGTGTTTTTGTATAAGGAAGATTTCGAAAAGTTCAATAACGGGTTGACAGAGGTGATCTCTTATATTACTAATGCACAACCTGATCAATCTGATCAGAAAAAAACGGAAACAGAATCTGAAACAAGCAAAGAGCTCAGTGAAAGTTATACCGATGTCAGTTTTGACGATTTTGAAGAATAATACCGGGCACAGGCTGCCGGTTGCCGGCAATCAGTGAAACATGCTTAGTGGAGCGGTTTTGCTGAATTCATAAATTGTCTCAGGCAATTCAGGTGAAAGCCTGATTACCACAGCCTTTGCTATATTATTTGGCAGCACTTTATAAAATGCATGGGCAATACCCCCGGTTATGCAGGCTAAGCTTCCGTTTCTGCATCCGGACCTGACGGTTCAGATGGCACGATCAGCCAGGCTCATGGTCATCATCGTCCTCATTACTGTCCGGATCTTCCTGTTTATCAACAAAGTCCCTTATTTCTTCATAATTAAGTGTCTTCACGTTGGTAACAATAAAATTTTGCCTGATAAACCCTCCGTACTGATTGCACTCGGTGATGGCTGTCTTAAAAACTTCCCGTATAGAGGCTTTTATGGGTACCACAGCCAGTAGTGAGCAGTATTTATTCATGAACCTGACCTCCTCAAGCTCGGCTTCATAATGATTAAGGAAGAAATCAAATTCAGTCCTGATAAGTTTTTGCTGAAACTCATCAAATGATTTATCAAAACTGTTAATCAATACGATAAAATATCTCAGTTTGGACCCTTTACCCCCGAGGCCGGTAGATATAAAGACCTGATTTTCATCAAGGAGCTTGCTCCGCAGCAGCATCCGGCTTTCCTGAAAGGCCAGAATAGCCCAATCCTTAAGCTCGGCATCGGGTTCCTGAAGATACTTTTCTATTGCACGGTAAGCCTCAACCTCTTCAAGGCAGGCAAGCTGAACCAAAAGCTCCTTTTTACCGTCCAGCGAATACCGGCTGTCAAATAAATTTTCTTTAACCCCGGAAACATTCCCCGGCGTTCGCGTTTTTTTAAAATTCCTGGAAAACTCAAAATATTCAATCTGCAGATCCAGATCGATCTGCTCTTCCAGTATGCTGAAATTTTCAGGAAAATGTCCGAAAAAATTTGCTATACGCTCATATATATTCTCATCATCCATAATATCCGCCAGATAAATATAAACAGTACAGTCCCAAAAAAAACAGCATAAAACATTAATCAGCTGGTCACATTCTTAAACACATGACCTCAGGTGCATATAAAACTTTATCTGTAATTTGTAACTTATAACGGGCATGTTGTCCAAAGATTATAATAAAAATACAGTTTTTAAAAATCATGCCCCCGGTTGGTTATGAATTTGCCCTGTTTAATAAATACTTCAATAGAAAAATACCCATAAATTGGTATTTGAACAATCTGATTTATAAGGTATTTTTGCAAGTCTTAAATGCATATTCACCATAAGCGACACTGTCTGATATCAATAAAATGACCCTTGCAGATCTTTATAATAACCAGAGCGGAATAATAACCAAGGTCAAAGGCCGGGGGGCATTCCGTAAACGGATTACAGAAATGGGATTCGTAAAGGGCAAAATTGTTAAAGTTATTAAAAATGCCCCGCTGAAAGATCCGGTCGAATACAGCATAATGGGTTACGAACTGTCGCTGAGAAGAAGTGAAGCAGCCCTGATCGAGGTTGTTACCCCTGAGGAGGTTGCAGAAAAAGAAAAGGGGAAATTCAGGGGAGTATTCTCGGAAGAGTGGCTCAGAACAAAGGCAGAAAAAAAAGGCAAAATTATCAATGTTGCCATGGTAGGCAATCCCAATGCCGGTAAAACCACCCTGTTCAATTTTGCAACCCGTTCAAAAGAGAGGGTGGGCAATTACGGAGGGGTAACAATTGATGCCAAACAGGGAAGATTTTCACTTGAAGGATACAGGTTCAACATAGTCGACCTTCCGGGAACATATTCTCTTACCGCTTATTCTCCGGAAGAATTGTTTGTAAGGGATCACATAACCACCCGGATGCCCGATGTGGTGATCAACGTTGCCGATGCCTCCAACCTGGAGCGCAATCTTTACCTTACCACCCAGCTGATAGACATGGATATAAAGGTGGTTATGGCTCTTAATATGTATGATGAACTGCTGGAAGCAGGCGACAATATTGATTACGATTTTCTGGGTAGTATGACCGGTATACCCGTTGTGCCCACCATAGGATCAAAAAATATCGGAATAAATGATCTGTTCCGGAAGGTGATTGATGTCTATGAGGACAAGGACAGGGACATCAGGCATGTGCACATAAATTACGGGCAGGAGATAGAAGCATCGCTCAAACGCATCCAGTCACATATTAATAACAGGGATAACCTGCCTCTTACCGACAAGATATCTTCCAGGTTCATGGCTTTAAAGCTTTTGGAAAAAGATAAAGATATAAGCGAAAAGATATCAATCCTTAAAAATGCCCCTGATATAAAAAGTGCAGCAGAGAGCGAAATAAAAAGGCTGGAAACTGCCCTGAAAGAAGACAGTGAAACACTTGTTACCGATGCCAAATACGGATTCGTTGCAGGAGCACTGAGGGAGACCCTGACACGCGGGCAAAATGCCAGGCAGAAAAAATCGGAAATTATTGATACCATCCTCACCCACCAGCTATTAGGCTTCCCGGTCTTTTTGCTGTTTATATTCATAATGTTCCAGGCCACATTCACACTCGGTGAATATCCCATGAGATGGATTGAACAATTAATCGGAGCCTCAGGCAGTTTCCTTGATGCCCATATGAGCGAAGGCAGTCTGAAGGACCTTCTGATCAACGGAATAA
The DNA here is from genome assembly GCA_003567115.1 of Bacteroidota bacterium. Taxonomy (GTDB): domain Bacteria; phylum Bacteroidota; class Bacteroidia; order Bacteroidales; family PUMT01; genus PXAP01. The sequence continues at coordinate 1,516 of PXAP01000297.1, read as the reverse complement.
TAGGAGGCGTGGGAGGAGTTATAGTATTTTTACCCAACATACTTATACTGTTTTTCTTTATTTCACTGATGGAAGATACCGGCTATATGGCCAGGGCGGCTTTTATCATGGATAAGCTGATGCATAAGATCGGCCTGCACGGGAAATCATTTATTCCCCTGATAATGGGTTTTGGCTGCAATGTGCCTGCTATAATGGCCACACGGACAATTGAGAACCGCAACAACCGTCTTCTGACCATGCTGATCAACCCGTTCATGTCATGCAGTGCCAGGCTTCCGGTTTATGTGCTGATTATCGGTGCATTTTTTCCCGATTATGCCGTAACCGTCCTTTTCAGCATGTACGGCTTCGGCATATTAATGGCAGTGATGGTTGCACTGGTATTCAAAAAAACACTTTTCCGCTCCGAAGATGTTCCCTTTGTCATGGAGCTGCCCCCCTACCGGATGCCCACGCTTAAAACCACAATCCGGCATATGTGGCACAAGGGATCTGTTTACCTTAGAAAAATGGGGGGTATAATTCTCATAGCTTCAATTATCGTCTGGGCTCTCGGCTATTTTCCCAGGAATAACCAAGTGCCGGAAGATTTAGACGGTTCCATTGCAGAGACGGTTGAACATTATGAAATACTGGAAGGGAAATTCTCAGGTTCACCGGAAAGCCTGCAACCACAAATACCAGAAAACCTTCCGGAGAACAGGCAGGCAGACACCGGTTTAAATCTGCAAACTGAATTTAAAGAAGAAAACATGAGAAAGATACCGGATATTTCCTCCGAAAGGGAGACCGAAAGGGAACAAATGACCTATATCGCAAGGATAGGAATGTTTATTGAGCCTGCTATTGCTCCTTTGGGATTTGACTGGAAAATGGGCGTAGCACTGCTTTCAGGAGTGGCAGCCAAGGAGATAGTGGTAAGTACCATGGGAGTTCTTTACCAGTCAACTCCCGAAGCAAGCCTCCCAACAGAGACCCTGGGAGATAAGCTGAAGCAGCAAAGATATCCCGACGGAACAAAGGTGTTTACCATGGCATCGGCACTATCTTTCCTGATGTTCATTCTTCTCTATTTCCCCTGCGTGGCCGTGATAGCAGCTATCAAAAATGAATCGGGGCACTGGAAATGGGCTGTCTTTACTGTTATATATACTACCGGTCTGGCATGGATAATGTCATTTTTGGTTTACCGGGCCGGAAACCTTATTTTCTGATTTAATCTGAAATTTATATAAATGCCGTAAAACCCACAAGTCTTTTTAGCTTGTGGAATGTAAAGCATAAATGGTTTTTACCCTTGCGAAAGAATATACTGACGGACTGTTTCAGGGCTTGCCTCGCCAATAGAACATACGAAGTATCCATCTGACCAGAAAGTGCGTTCCTTCCAAAAGTTTTTTGACAATATGTTTTTGTGCCTTTGTCAAAAATACTTATCTTGAATAAGAGTGAAAACAATACATAAGACATATCGTTTTGCACTGCTTCCGACAAAAAAGCAGAAGGTATTGCT
>PXAP01000318.1 GCA_003567115.1 Bacteroidota bacterium | reverse complement strand
GTGAATTAATCCTTGAGCACCAGTTACTAAGAAGGCTGGCCAATTATGCACCCGCTCTTGTACTATATTTTACCATCCCCTCAGCCCTTGCCGGTTATCCCGGTGCCGTGGCTTTCATCCAGGGAGCGGTATCTATAGTTATGGTTCTTTTGGCGGTTCTGGTGTTCGATTCTCTTCTGAATATTTTTCATGATGTATATAAAACCTTTCCGATTTCAAAAGATGTCAGTATCAGGGGCTATATACAGATTGGCAAGATAATAGTGTATTTTATAGGTATAATACTTATATTATCCATTTTACTGGGTGAGTCGCCCCTGTTTTTCCTTACCGGTCTGGGAGCTCTTGCCGCTGTGCTGATGCTGGTGTTCAAGGACACCATACTTGGTTTTGTTGCAAGCATCCAGCTTTCGGCCAATGATATGGTGAGGATAGGGGACTGGATTGAAATGCCCAGTCATAATGCCGATGGGCCCGTTACCGAGATTACCCTGAATACCGTCAAGGTCAGGAACTGGGATCAGACAATAACAACTGTTCCGACATATGCCCTTATAGCCGATTCATTTTATAACTGGAGAGGCATGGAGGAGTCGGGGGGTAGAAGAATCAAGCGCTCCATAAATATTGACATGAAATCAGTGCAGTTCTGTACGCCCGAGATGCTTGAAAAATTCAGTAAAATACGTGTTCTTACCGGATATATTATGCAAAAGGAAGAAGAACTGAAAAAGCATAATGAAGCCCTTGGTATCGATGACACTATCACAGTCAACAGGCGCAGGCAGACCAATCTTGGTGTTTTTCGCAAGTATATTGAGCTTTATCTCGGCAAACACCCCAGTATAAATCATAACATGATATTCATGGTAAGGCATTTACAACCCACCCCCACCGGCATTCCCATCGAGGTATATGGTTTCAGCAAAGAGCAGGCCTGGACTGTTTATGAGGGGGTGCAGGCTGATATTTTTGATCATATCCTTTCCGTTATGCCAGAATTCGGCCTCCGGGTATTCCAGAATCCCAGCGGTGACGATTTCAGAAGTCTTTTAAGGGAATGATCTTTCCCCTTCCGGGGAAAGAAACGCATATTGTCATACTCCCTGCTGCGGGGAGGAAACAGGCCACTTCCAAACAACCCGGCATTTATTATTGCGGGGGATCATTTTTTTCACGGCTGATCACCCCCTGCTTCTTCACTGCCGGTCACGCCCTTTTTCTTCACAGCTGATCACCCCCTGCTTCTTCACTGCCGGTCACGCCCCGCCCCCCGGGATCCTTAAATTACTCTGGTGAAATTTTATCTTTTCGGGTGAGATAAATCACCACCCCGGAGGTATCTTTCACTTTTTCCGGGACATCTGTTTCTGCCTTACAAACTCATAGATCAGCACCGAAGCTGCCGCCGAAACATTAAGTGATCCGATACTGCCAAAAACGGGGATCCTGACTTTAATATCAGCTAAAGACAACAGGGCGGGGGAGATGCCCCTGTCCTCTGCTCCCATGATAAGTGCCGAAGGCCCGCCAAGATCTGCTTCATGATACAATACACCCTCTTTTTCCGTTCCCGCCACAATCTTTAGACCGCTATCCTTAATATACCGGAGGCTTTCAGCAAGATTGGCGGAGCGGCACACCGGAATTCTGTTAAGAGCCCCTGCCGATGTCTTGAGGGCATCAGGACCTGTCATGGCCCCTCCTCTGGAGGGAATAACCAGGGCATGCACACCTGCACAGCCGGCAGTCCTGGCAATAGCGCCAAAGTTCCTGACATCCGTTATACTGTCCAGGACAAGCAAAAACGGTGTCTCTGCATTTTCATACAGGGCAGGTATGATATGGGTAAGGTTTTGATATGATATACTTGATATTTGTGCGATTACCCCCTGGTGGTTAATCCTGCTTATTTTGTTAAGCTTTTCAACCGGAACAAACTGAAAAGGGACATTGTTTTGCTTCAGCAGGTTTATAAGTGAGTGAGCAAGATCACTTTTTAGTCCGGGCTTAATAAATACTTTTTCAATTTCCCTGCCTGATTCGACAGCCTCTGTTACCGGTCTTAATCCATATATAATATCTTTTCTCATACTTCGCTGTATACGGTATTTAATAATCCTGATTTTATCAGTGCCAGGTAATCAATAAATTGCAGGCCGGCCTTTTTCAACCGGAAGGAAATCCGCTATAAATCACTTTCCTTTATTTCTTCAATCTTTTCATTCAGGCTTTCCCAGCGGTTCATTTCATTGTTTAATCTGGTTTTTTTCCGTTCATACCGGGCAAAGAAATCCTGTTCCAGTCCCATAAGGGTCTCCTTATCGGGCGATTCCAGCAGATTGTTCATGGAATCTATCTCTTTTTCAAGTTCATCAATAACGTTTTCTGTCCGTTTAACCTGAGTTTCAATTTTCCTGATTTCCTTTTCTCTTTCTTTCTTTTTTTCCCGTAATCTCTTACTTTCCGAATCGGTTGTTTTTTGCTTGCCGGCTGGTGCAGGTTTATCGGTCTTGCTTTCAAGAGCTTTGAGCGATTCCAGTTTCTTTTTCGCAAGAAAATCATAAATACCACCGATATGTTCTTTTATCCGCCGGTTTCTGAATTCATAAATCTTAGTCACCAGTCCGTCGAGAAACTCCCTGTCGTGTGAAACTATTACCAGCGTACCGTCATATTTTACCAGAGCCTGCTTTAGCACATCCCTGGAATGCATATCAAGGTGGTTGGTAGGCTCATCAAGTACCAGCAGGTTATATGGCTCGAGCAGTAATTTGACAATTGCCAGCCTGGAACGCTCGCCGCCCGAAAGCACCCTGACCTTTTTATCCACAGCTTCACCGCTGAACAGGAATGCTCCCAGGATACCCCTTATCTTTGTCCTTATCTCTCCTGTTGCAATATCATCAATTGTCCTGAAAACGGTTTTTTCATCATCAAGCAGCTCATCCTGGTTTTGAGCGTAATATCCGGTTTTCACGTTGTGCCCCACCTTCAGTTCACCCTCACAGGGCAGTTCACCGACAAGTATGCGTGAAAGTGTTGTTTTACCCTCACCGTTGCGCCCCACAAAAGCAATCTTTTCCTTTCTTTCAATTACCATATCTGCCTTTTCCAGAACGGTTTTATCCCCGTAACTTTTTCTGATGTTCCTCATCTCGGCAATTATGCTGCCTGCCCTTGGGGCAGGAGCAAACCGTACATTGATAGCGGAGAGATCCTCTTCATCAACCTCTATGATATCAAGCTTTTCAAGCTGCTTTATCCTTGACTGTACCTGGACAGCTTTTGTAGCCTTATACCTGAAGCGGTCAATGAACTGTTCCGTATCTCCGATCATTTTCTGCTGGTTCCGGTATGCCGCCATCTGCTGCTCCCTGCGTTCTTTTCTCAGATCAGCAAATTTTGAATATGAGACCCGGTAATCATATATTTTTCCAAGTGATATTTCGATCGTTCTGCTGGTGATGTTGTCAAGAAATGCCCTGTCGTGCGATATCAGCATAACAGCTCCCGGATAGCTGACAAGGAACTCCTCCAGCCACTGAATTGATTCAATGTCAAGATGGTTTGTCGGTTCATCAAGCAGAAACAGGTCGGGTTTTTGCAGAAGCAGTTTAGCAAGTTCTATGCGCATTCTCCATCCGCCGCTGAAGGTGGATGTCTCCTTACTGAAATCGGATGGTTCAAAACCGAGTCCCGCCAGAGTCTGTTCCACATCAGCATGTATGCTTCCACCGCCTATCAGGTTGTATCGTTCGGTAGCTTCTGCCAGTTTTCCGATCAATTCCAGGTATTCTTCCGATTCATGGTCTTGCCGTGAAGAAAGCCGGGTGTTTATACTGTCGATCATTTTTTCCAGCTTCAGTACTTCCGAGAAAGCCGACATAGCCTCATCAAATACTGTTTTTCCGTCTTTATGTACCATTTGCTGGGGGAGATAAGCTATGGCGGCATCTTCAGGGGCCAGAACCTCACCCTGATCAGGTGCAGTAATCCCTTTGATAATCTTCATAAGGGTTGTCTTCCCTGCACCGTTCTTTCCCACCAGACCGATACGGTCACGCCGGTTGATCTGAAAGGATATGCCGCTGAAAAGCTCAAGTCCTCCGAACTGAACTGCCAGATTGTTTACCGATATCATAGAAATTGTTTCAGAGGCACAAAGATAAGCATAAGCAAAATATTTTCAGTATTCATCCTGAGTTCCGCTAACCTATAAATATTAACTTTGCCTTAAAAAAGTGAGAAAAAAGAAACCCCTGCCCCTGTTCAGTAATATGGCTGTAACCGGCATTGCCTCCGAAGGAAAGGGAATTGCAAGATATGAAGATATGGTAATTTTCATACCCTTCACTGCACCGGGAGATGTGGCTGATATCCAGATAACGAAAAAGCGACGGAACCATATGGAAGGCAGGGTGGTTAAACTCCACAAATGTTCCGGAATGCGCTCCGGGCCCTTTTGTGAACATTTCGGTATTTGCGGAGGTTGTAAGTGGCAGCATATTTCCTATGAAAATCAGCTTCAGTTCAAACAGCAGATGGTAATTGATCATTTTACCAGGATAGGAAAATTTGAATTTCCCGGACACGAACCCATTTTACCGTCGCAAAAAACAAGATATTACAGGAACAAGCTTGAATTCACCTTTACCAGCAGGCGTTGGCTGACCGGTCAGGAGATTGCTTCCGGAAATAAAGTCCGGGAATTCAGGGCCGCAGGATTTCATATTTCCGGTCGTTTTGACAAGGTGCTGGATATCACAAACTGTTATTTGCAGGAGAAACCCTCCAATTCAATAAGACTTGCCATACGTGATTATGCGATAAAGCATGATCTGGAATTTTTTGACCTGGTGAAACAGGAAGGTTTTCTGCGGACATTGATCATACGTAACACTCCTGCCGGTGAATTGATGGTTATTCTTGTGTTTTTTTATGAGGATGCCCTCCTGCGGGAAAAACTGCTTGAATATATTGCTGATAAATTCCCCGGCATAACATCCCTTATGTATGTTATTAACCCCAAGGCAAATGATACCATAACAGATCTGGATGTAAAGCTTTTCAGCGGAAGGGAATATATACTGGAAGAGATGGAAGGATTGCGGTTCAAGGTAGGTCCGAAATCATTTTATCAGACCAACTCATTGCAGGCCAGGGAATTGTACAGGCTTGTCGCCGATTTTGCCTCTCCCCGAAAACATGAAACAATTTATGATCTGTATACGGGAACAGGAACCATAGCAGCGTATATTGCGAGATATTGCCGAAGGGTCTGCGGACTTGAATATGTACCCGATGCGGTGTCTGATGGGGAATTTAATGCCCGGCTCAATAAGCTGGACAATATCAGTTTTTTTGCCGGTGACATCAAAGATTTGCTTAAGCCCGGTTTTACCTCGCAAAACGGAAAACCTCACACCATTATTACCGATCCGCCAAGAACCGGCATGCATCCGGAGGTAGTTCAAAGGATACTTGATATTGCGCCTGATAAAATTGTATATGTGAGCTGCAACTCTGCTACCCAGGCAAGGGATATTCAGCTGCTGGATTCCGGTTATAGTGTTGAAAGGATGCGTGCAGTTGACATGTTCCCGCACACTCCTCATATAGAGAATCTGGTGCTGCTGGCAAAAAAACAGAGCAGTAAATAGCCGAAGGGATTATTTCTGTTGAAGCGGACCGGGGGGGTAGATATTTTCTTCATAAAGTAGTTTCTTCATAAAGTGGCTCAATTGGCTTCGCCGATTTCACCCGTTAAGCTTCGCTTCGGGCTCAATTACCCGACCCTGCGGGTCAAAAATGGCAAATACAACAGGATACTTCGGGACTTTTTACAGGGTAGTTTATTTATGATTGATATAGACGGAAAATAACCCTCCCGAAACCCTTTATCGCTCCGTGGTTTATTTTTGATAAATTATCCTTCACCCCGGCAGTCTTTTTAACCAGCATTCTTTCACAAAAGTTCATTTTGTCAAGGTTCAGCTCACCACCGAACAAGCCTTTTGCCACGGCATGGGCTCTCAGCTTTTCACTGTAGGCTTCATCGAATTGCCTGATAGCGGTTTTACCTTCATACAAATGACAAAGAAACAGTCCAAGCCGTTTGTTAAGCAATTCCTTTTCGTTTTTCCGGCAAAATTTCCTGATCTTCCCCTGGATCTTTCCCATATGGACAGAGCCTCCCACTATCACGGTATCGTATTGATCAAGGACGGGAGGAGGCTTCTCCCTCAGATTGACAAGATCCACTTTGTCCCAGTGCATATCTTTGAGGATATATGCAACCTTTTTTGTGCATCCATGCAGTGACATATATATTATTACGGCAGACATGTTTATTGATTATGGGTGAAATGTTATTTGTCTGTTTCCATATTGTAACATAATAATTGCTGTCTTGTTTAAAATAAATTTATTTTACGGGTATTAATTAAGTTTTAAACAGACAAAGGTCTGTTACCGCAATTTTGAAGCAGAGCTTTGTGACGCAGGGCAGGTTTGACAAATCTACGAACCGTTTTAGAAGATATTTTTCGATGACAGGCATCATATTACCGTAAATGATAACAGTACAAGCTGGATTGCCATGAAAGACCGGCAGGCAGGACAAAAAAATATTTTATCTGAAAACCAATTAGTTATTCAAAGTGTTTATGATAACGGAAATAGTTATTTCCGGAAAAGTTCTTTTCCGCCGGAAGGTCTGCTTTTCAGTGCTTCATCAATTTCCCTGAAAAAGCTGCTTTCCATCCTTCCGGCAGCCTGCCTGAATGCTTCCTCTCCTGCACGGCTGAAGTCAAAATGCGATCCCCTGAATCCCTCAAGTTCCCGATGGTAGATCATTTGACCATCAGCGGTTTCAACCGAAATATTACCGTTAAGCACGGCATTTTTATAGGCTCCCGCTTCACTCCGGGGACTGGTGGTTGCGGTGATCCTGACTATATAATCGGCCTCTGAGCGGTTATTGCTGATAATATATCCGGACTCAATGGCATTTCTTCTGAAATTGTCCCTCAGTGTTCCTGACAATAATTCTTCCCCGATATTTTCTTCTCTGCTTATCATCATAATTACAGGAGGCAGGGTATTTATCCTTATTTCTGCTTCGGGAAGAGAGAAACGCCCTATAAGTCTCCTGATAAAGGGGTCATTTGTGGCTTCAGCCAGAAGAGCTTCCATATCGGGTAATACCGTAAAGGTTTCGGTGGCCATGGAAGATATCACAACGTCAATGCTGAAGAGGGCAGTACCATCCCTATCGGTACGGGCGCGGTTGTTCCTTAAGGGTTTTTCGGAATAATTTGCTATAAGGGGAAACCCGGCCACAGGGTCGCCTGTATTGCTGGCGACTGAGAATTTTAGCAGGGAGGAGGGTATTTTTTGTCCTGTTTTAATTTCTATTTGCGGTTGAGAGGGTATTATTGTTATTTGTGAAACAGATGAGGAAAGTTCATTATAAATATCGTTGCCCAGTTGTATATTTCTTCCTCTGAATTCCACAGGTAAAGGGTCATCAAAATAATTTTTAATTGCTTCCAGTGAATTTATCAGTTGAACCAGATTGTTGCGAATCTGACCCTCTTCCCGGCTCTTTATTGCATTTTCGTAAAATCCCAAAGAGCGCATTACAGCATCGTTTCTGCGTTTTTCTTTTATTTCCCGGTGCCTGTCTGCAGATAGTCTGTAATAGACCCAGTAGTTATGCTGGTCCTCCCATGTGTCAATAATTTCAAATTCCTGTAGTTCTTCCCGGGTCCGGGCCTCTATCGTTGTTGAAAAATCCTCCCTGAAACCGAGACCGGATTCAAACGCATGCAGCACCGAACTGGATGATATGGTAACTGAAATTTCACCTGCAAGATCTGCCAGGGCATTTTGCCTGGCTGTCTGCTGATATTGATAGACATCGGTTGTTTTTTTTGCCCAGCCGATACCGGTATAATACCCCGGCGTGACGGGCCTGCTTTTTACCCAATGGGGTTGGGGAACAGCGGATTCTGAGACAGTGCGGCCGGGTCCGCAGGCCTGACAAATAATCATCAGGTATAAAATCCAGGTATATTTATACTTTATTAAAGTCATTGATCGGGATTATACTCACTTACAGCCCGGCTGACAGCCAGAGCTATTTTGCCGGTAAGTTCTTCCCTCAGTATCTGCGGGGACTTGATAGTTTGCCTGGCTGATAAAAGTCTTTGAAGGTTAATTACATGCCTGCGTTCATCCTGAATATTATCTTTGGATGATCCTCTGTCCCTGTATTCCCAGTGCCCGGGAATCAGATTCTCCGGATTTCCGTCAAACAGGGCGTAGTGAACACGGTCTTCAGGACTCAGTTCAATGACTCCCGATACCAGTACAGCACCTGTTTCTGTTGAACTAAGCTGAAACTGAAATGTTCCCGATGCCTTATTCTCCCTTTGGTATTCATGGTAAGTCACCTTGTGGTAGATAGTTTTGGTTGTTTCTTCTCCCGTTTCCTTATCCTCGTGTTTTATCACTTCTTTCAGATATCCCCTTCGTTCAGTTCGTTGCAGCCGTCCTTCCCGAATTTCAAAATTCACAAGATTTCCGGTCAGCAAAGCCCTTGCAGCCATAAGCTCTCCTATCTTCATCTCTCTTCCGAGCCTGTCTGCCAGCTCCTGTTCCCTGATAAAGGCATCTATATTAAGGTCGTCCACTATCTGCAGGAAAGGATTGTTAAGACTGCTTATTTCTTCAATAATCCGGTTTTTAACAAGAACATGGGCATTTCTTTGACTTGAATTGTTTTCAAAATCTGCCACGGATATGGTAAGCATACCTTTTGCCAGGGCATCGTCACGCAATTCCTTTGCATCTTTGTATGCTCCGTGATTATTGAGCAGATTGGTGAAAGTATAGTAAGCTCTCCTGTAGAATCCGTTATTCAGCTGATCTGCTCCTTCCCGGTAAAGCGGCTCACTTCTTGATATCCTCATGTACCGGTCAAGATTCCTGTAGGAGGGGTCTATTCTGTTTATCTCTGAGAATATTGTTTCTGCCAGGCTGAAACGCTCTTCTTCCAGAAGCAGTCTGGCTTCTTCAAAAGATTTGTCCAGAAACCGGGGTTTTGCCTCTTCATAGTAGGATAGGGCCTGCCGTGGAATGGACAGTTCAATACCGGTATTTCTTATCCTCTTATAGTAGTCTGTGACTTCCAGGTATTTATAGACAGTTTCCCTGTCATTGCCCGACATCCAGGCCCGGCTTACAAGTTCAGCTTTTGCATTCAAAGTTATCTGGCCTGTTCTTCTGAGCCCGGTAGCTGCATCTATATTTTTCGGGTTTGCTCTCAGGGAGCTCAGATAGTTCTCTGCGGCCATCTCATAAAGGCCTGCATCTTCCAGCTTCTGTGCCTGTCTTGCCAGTCTTTTTGATTTACAGGCCTGACCGGCCAG